>NZ_CP016207.1:302797-540297 GCF_001683375.1 Streptococcus sp. oral taxon 064
TCGCACTTGATTTACCTGAGAACTCAAGAACATCTTCGATCTTATCGGTTACGCTGAAGGCTGTCGCATCTTGCGCTACACTTGTTTTCACATTGTATGTGAAGACTTCATCACGTTTTGCGAGGGTTGCTTCTGCCTTGCCGTTCACATCTTTCTTGATTTCTGGCTCTTCTGGTGTTGGAGGTGTTACTGGGACTTCGTTAGAGTCCTTGTGCACACCTGGTTTGTGTGGGAAGCTTGCGTCGTAAGAAGCCTTATTCGGAATCTGTGTACGGCCGTCTTCCTTCACATATGCGGACAAGTTAGCGCCAGCTTTGATCTTCGCGTCGAATGTTAATTCAACTGCTTGACCGCCATTTGCTTTCACTTGGTCTTCTGTAAGCGTCAAGGTAATCGTTTGACCTTCTACCTTGATTTGACTTGCTTCAAGCGCTTGACCATTCAAGGTCGCACTTGATTTACCTGCAAACTCAAGAACATCTTCGATCTTATCGGTTACGCTGAAGGCTGTCGCATCTTGCGCTACACTTGTTTTCACGTTGTATGTGAAGACTTGGTCGCGTTTGTCAAGAGTTTCAGATTCTTTGCCGTTCACATCTTTCTTGATCTCTGGCTCGTCTGGTGTTGGAGGTGTTACTGGGACTTCGTTAGAGTCCTTGTGATATTTCGGATTGTGATCAATATCATAAGAAGCCTTATTCGGAATCTCTGTCTTACCATCTTTATTCACATAAGCTGATAAGTTGGCATTATCTCTAATCTTAGCCTTGAAATTCACTTCAATGGACTTACCTGCATCTGCTTTTACAGAAGCTTCTGTAAAGGCAACTTTGATGACTTGACCAGAAAGTGTCACTGTCGCCTTCGATCCTGCATCCTCACCATCAAGTTTAACAGTGGCTGAAGCATTCTCACCAACAAATTCTAGAACTTCTTTCAACTCGTCTGTCATCTCAAACACAGTTGCGCTGGCAGGCATTGTTGTTTTCAAAGTATAAGTAAACTCTTCATTACGTTTTGCAAGATCATAACGTTCTGCTCCGTTTACTTCCTTCTTAAGCTCTGGAGTAGTGGTTGGTGGTGGTGTAACGGTAACTGGTTTTGATTCTTTCTTAGAATCAGGATTATCATTAATGATGTAGCTAGCAGTATTTGGTACTACCGGCTTGTCTTTTGATTCATTTGGATAAGCTGCTAAGAGTGCATCAAAGGTAATGCCTTCCTTCACCTTAGCCTTAAATGAAACTTGTACAGCTTTACCAGCATATTGTTTCACTTGCTCTTTACCAAATGTGACCGTCAAACGTTGACCTTCTGTTGTTACAGTGAGGTCTTGAACAGCTTGGCCATCAACAGTGACCGTTGCTTCTCCTTCAAATGCCAATTCTTTGACGATATCATCTGAAATGGTGAAGCTATCTGCCACATGTGGAACCGTTGAGTCAATCGTATACGTAAAGATTTCTGATAACTTACCAAGATCTGCATGTTCCTGACCATTCACCTTCTTCGTGATTGGTGGTGGTGTAACAGTGACCGGCTTGGTTTCTTTCTCACCTTGTTGGTCATTCTTGTTGGTGTAAGTAATCTTAGCTTTGTTCTCAATAGATGGAACAGTTGAGCCTTTCTTCACTTTGGCATGAATCACGAGCTCTACTTCTTGGTTACCGTAGTCACCCGCATTCGCAAAATCTTTCATCGTTGCAGTCACGGTTTGACCTTGAACTGTTACATCGAAGAATTTCGCTGCCGCTCCCTTGATTTCAGCTTGACCTGGAGTCAAGTTCTCATCCAAGGTATCCGTTACAACGAAGGACTTGTACGTTGTAATATCATTTGGCAATTTCGCTTTGATATTATAAGCAAAGTCGGTTTCCGCACCGATTGTTGCCTCTGTCAGTGTTTCGTTGATTTTCTTATCAACACCTGGTTCTGATGGAGGGGTTACGGTGACAGGTTTCGTTTCTTTTTCTCCGCTATGATCGTTCTTATCTGTGAAGCTGAACTTCGCAGTATTTGGAATGTTGATACGAGTCACTCCATCATTGATCTTAGCCGGAATAATCAATTCCACTTCTTGACCAGCAAGGTCTGTAGCGTTCGCAAAGTCCTTCATCGTTGCAGTCACGGTTTGACCCTCAACTGTTACATCGAAGAAGGCGGCAGCTGCTCCTTTGATAACTGGTTTGCTTGAAGTTTCATTGATAACTGACAAATCTCCTTCAAGTGTATCTGTAATCACAAATTTCTTGTAATCTGTAATATCTGTTGGAAGTTTTGTCTTAATGTTGTAGTTATACGCTTGACCTGTCGCGATATCTAAGTGATCAAGAGTTTCATTGATCTTCTTCGTTACAGGAGGTGGCGTTACGGTGACAGGTTTCGATTCAACTTCTTTCTCTACATTATTCTCATTTGTAAAGGAAATAGAAGCCTTGTTTTCAATGGTTGTACCTATCACACCATTTTTAACTTTTGCAGGAATGACTAGTTCAACAGTTGAGTATTTTGCAAGTTCACCAAACTGACCATCCTTCACCGTTGCCGTAATCTCTTGACCATTGGTGTGGATATCAAAGAGGGCCGCTGCAGAACCTTTAATACTTACGTCTCCTGCAAGTTCCAAATTAGCATCCAGTGTATCACGAATCACAAATTTCTTGTAATTAGCAACATCACTTGGTACTGCTGTTGTAATATTGTAGTTGTATGGTTGCCCATCAAACGTTTGGAAGCTATCCAAGTTTTCATTGATTTTCTTATCAATCGTTGGTTCTTTTGGTTTTGGTGGGGTAACCGTTACTTCGTTAGAGGTTTGTTTCACATCGTTCAAGATCACATCCGCTGTATTTGGTACTTTTACTTGACCATCTTTCTTGTATTTAGAAAGATCAGCACCTTTACGGATTTTCGCCTTAAAGGTTAATTCTACATATTGAATGTCTTTCACCTTACGGCGATTCACTTTACGAGTGATTTTTTCAAGATTAGTTTTGTCTAGTGTCAACGAAACGGTTTGACCTGAAACGGTTGTCGCACCTTTCAAATCAGCGTTATCTTTTCCACCGAGTTTTACATTCAAACTATCTGCTTGAACTTCTAACTCTGGAACAACTGTATCTGTCAGCGTAAAGTTGTCCGCAATACCTGGCCATGGAGCAGTCACCTTGTACTCAAAGAGTTCCTCTTCTGCCTTCAAATCTTCATGTTCTTTGTCATTAACCTTCTTCGTAATTTCGGTTACAACTGGAGGTTTCACGTAAACTGGATTTGAACGGCGAATGGTACTTGGTTTGGTATCTGTCTTGGCATGCGCATCTTGGTTTGGTTGATTGTCATCACCATTCCACATGATGTTCCCTTGGTTTAGGAGACCAAATCCATTACTTTCCTGAAGGAGAGCCATGAATTCTTTACTTGATTGATTATTGCGGTATTGTTCTTTCAAACGAACCTTAATGGTCATTTGAGCTTTCTTCAATACCAAGTAATTATAGTTGGATCCTTTAGCAGGAACATCCGCAACCACGACACTTTGAGGGTTGCCTTCTGAATCATCTTGACTAACTACACGAGTGGTCCATTTTTCTCCATTTGGTCCAGTAGCTGAACTTTCAACCACTTCCAAACGGTAGTCAAGTGGGTCTGTCAACATGACGTTCTTTTCAAATTCGTAGGCTACGTTATTGAAGTTGTAATCAAGAGTATAGGTAAACTCCTCTGCCTTGTCTGACAATTGTGCAGAATAGGCTTTTTTCTTTGTCAAACCAAGCGGGTCATCAATTTCTCCCAAATCATTACTCTTATCTGCGTCGGTAATTCTCTTCGTGACACTTGGGTAACAGTACTCGAGTTTTTGAACTTCAACTTCTTCATTACGTCCACCAATCTTACGGGTTGTAAATTCACCTGTCTTGAAGACACCAGTCAATTCAGGGACTGTAATTGTTTCATTCGTTGGTGTGTAATCAGCTGGCGGATCAACTTCATCCTCTTCATTCGTTTCAGGAGCACGAGCTTCCTTACTCAAATCATAGTCGAAATTGTTATCTCCAGGGTTGAAGACACTATCGGGTACATAGATTGTGACATTGTCACCTTCTTGATTGATTCGACCACGAATTTGTTTTGATGGATCTGTGACTTTTTCAACAACTGTTTTACCATTGATTCGAACAGCATCAACCTTATACCCGGGTGTAACAGTGAACTCACCTTTGATGTCTTCCTTGATCAACGCTGCAGCTACCGATTCTAAAATTCGATTTGAGAACTTATCGATATCGCTTTGTTCATTAACATAGAAGGAAACGTTCTTTCCGTTTACAACCTTGTCTGGTGAAGCCATCGATTGAAGAGCATCATGGAAGATTCCTTGAACTGAACGGTTATCACCGATATTCAATGTTTTTCCAAATCCATTCAAATAAGCAGAACCATATTGGAAGTATGGGTCAGTGAACCCTGCCACTCGCTCCCAGAAACCAATAACTACAGAGCCTTCTGATCCAACAGCATTCTTAAGTGTATTTCCTGCCTCTTTTAACTCGTTTGCACGGCTGACAATATCTTGCGCTGCTTCAGGGAAATAGTTTTGACCAAGTCCCCATGCAGGTTGTAGCTTATAAGTTCTGGCATAACTTTTATCCATAACAACATTACCATCTGGGAGACGGTAACCATTGGCCACACCATCCGTTACAAGGAGGAATACTGTCTTACGACCATTTTTCATTTCTCCTTTTTGACTGTTATAAGCAGCAAGAGCATCCGTGATACCAGGAACTGTAGGAGTTCCTCCTCCAACAGTAATATTATCAATAAAGCTATGAATAGATTTTTGATCTGATGTTAAATCACTTGAACTAAACTGATAATGTTTACCAGTGATCCCCTCATTTGTATAGGTATCAATCGCTCCTGTGAAGTCCTCATTATCAAAATATCGAACCTGATCCAATCCTTGATAAGCTGAAACGAAGACGCGGTCAGTCGTATCTGGATCACCTGTACTCACTAAATGTGGGTCAGTTTCATTGTACTGTTCAGGTTTCACATAAGTGGTCAAACGCTTCAAGGCATTCTTAACACTAGGAATAGTCTTTTCAAAGGATCCACTCGCATCTTGAAGGATAACTAAGTCGATCGGTTTACGTGGAACTGTCCACTGTGTTTTTTCTGTTTTCTTTACCTTACGATAACATCCATTCTGGATAATTTCTGTGTTCTCTCCTACTTGTCTTGCAGCCCCTTCATCAGCTGATGCACCTCGAGCAAGGAACAGTCCAGCCAATCCTAATGGCACAGAGAGAAACAGAATCGTAAACAGAATGGAGACCTTTTTAATGAAATCTCTCATAATTTTCTCTGAAATCCTATTGCGATTTCTTCTTCCTCCTTTTTCCGAAATGAATGTATGTTAGTTTAGCAGTTCTTGTAACTCTTTCGAGAAATTTTCAGCAGTGGTATGATTTACTAATACATTCTTTACCTGTTGCTGTTTTGTCACAAGATACATACTTGGTATGGTTTGAACCTGTAAAAGATCGGCTGCGAACTGATCTTCGTCATAATAATACGGGAAAGTATATCCTTTTTCTTTGATATACTGATCAGCAGTTTCCTTTGTTTCTTTTCCTGGTTCGTTCATATTCAGAAGAACAAAATGAATTTGATCTCCATACTTTTCATACATCTGCTGAACAATGGGTAGTTGTTTCTGGCAATGCGGACACCAACTAGCCCATTCGACAACTAATATAGGTTTATCATACAGTTCCGAGATAGCAATCAATTTTCCATCTTGAGAGGTCATTTTAAATTCTGGAAGTTGTTGACCTTTTAAACTCAAAGCTGAATTGTTCTCATCGCTTGAAGTCGATTGCGAAACTGAAGACGTTCCTATATCTCCATCCTTAGTGGGTCTAGTGAAATAAATTAAACCCACCGCTAAAGCTATGATGACTCCTACTGCTAAAAATGGAAGCCACCACTTGTCTTTTTTCATAATATCTCCTTTCTTATAATAGTAAAATATCATGAATAAGTTTCAATTAAATAATATATCAATCTATAAAAACGAGAGCTAAACCTCATTCATGTCAAATGATATTTTATCATTTACTAATTAGTATTTCAAGAAATATGTTGTCAAATTGTAAATTTTTTTAGAATGTTAAAAACCTACTATTTCATACATTAGAGAGATTCTCGAGATAGGATTACGGGAATATTATTCTGAGTTTTTTCAGAATATTATTACTTTTTAATCAATTCAACTAATGATCCATTTTTGCTCAATTCACCATATTATATATACTAAGAATAGTATCAAAATACATTTAAAAAATTGCAATAATAAAAAAGATTATCCAATTAGATAATCTTTTTTATGTTCTTAATACAAATCAAGATAATTATCAACTTCCCATTGTGAAACAAATGTTGCATAGCTGGCCCACTCGATACGTTTCGCTTCAAGGAAGCTAGTGTAGATGTGTTCACCTAGGGCTGCCTTGACCACTTCATCTTCTGTCAAAGCTTTCAAGGCGTTATGAAGAGTTGATGGAAGATCAGTGATTCCAGCTTCCTTACGCTCTTCTGCTGTCATGATGTAGATATTTTCTTCGATAGGAGCTGGTGCTTCGATTTTGTTTTCAATACCATGCAAACCAACTTCCAAAAGAACCGCCATAGCGATGTATGGGTTTGCCATTGGGTCCACTGAACGCAACTCAAGACGAGTTCCCATACCGCGTGAAGCCGGTACGCGCACAAGTGGCGAACGGTTACGACCAGCCCAAGCAATGTAAACAGGCGCTTCATAACCTGGAACCAAACGTTTGTATGAGTTAACCGTTGGGTTCATGATGGCAGTATAGTTGTAAGCATGTTTGATCAAACCACCAAGGAAATGGTAGGCCGTTTCAGACAACTGCATTCCTTTTGGATCATTTGGATCAAAGAAGGCATTATTTCCTTCTGCATCAAACAAGGACATATTACAGTGCATACCTGATCCAGCAATACCAAATTTCGGTTTAGCCATAAAGGTTGCGTAAAGGCCATGTTTGCGAGCAATGGTTTTAACAACAAGCTTAAAGATTTGAATCTTATCGCAAGCACGGAGAACTTCATCGTACTTAAAGTCAATCTCGTGTTGTCCAACCGCAACCTCGTGGTGACTCGCTTCAACTTCAAATCCCATTTTGGTCAAGACATTGACAATCTCACGACGCGTATTGTCTGCAAGGTCAGTAGGGGCCAAGTCGAAGTAGCCACCCTTGTCATTTACCTCAAGAGTTGGATCGCCATTTTCATCCAGCTTAAAGAGGAAGAATTCTGGTTCTGGTCCAAGGTTGAAAGATTTAAATCCTACTTCTTCCATATGACGAAGTGCACGCTTCAGATTACCACGTGGGTCACCTGCAAAGGGTTCGCCTTCTGTTGTATAGACATCACAGATCAAACCTGCAACACTTCCATTTTCATCTCCCCATGGGAAGACTGTCCATGTATCCAAGTCTGGGTACAAGTACATATCTGATTCATTGATACGTACAAAACCTTCAATAGAAGAGCCATCAAACATGGCTTTGTTTGACAAGACCTTATCTAACTGTTCATCTGTAGCAGGAATTTCGACGTTTTTCATGGTTCCCAGAATATCTGAAAACATGAGACGGATAAAGGTAACATTTTTTTCCTTGACTTCACGACGAATATCTGCAGCTGTGATTGGCATGGGTTTTCTCCTTAATATATGACTACTTGCGATTGCCTAACCGCGACCAAAGGGTGACCGTACTGAAGTAAAGCGCCCCTGCTGGAGGAGTTCATTGTGGAGTGCACGACGCACTTCCGTCTGACTCACAGCTTTCTTGGACTTCGCCTCGCGTTCAGCATATTTTTTCTTAATCGCAGCAATATTATGACCTTCAGAGATGTAATCTTTGATTTCAAGCAGACGATCCATGTCATTCAAAGAATACATGCGACGGTTCCCTTCGTTTCGATCAGGTTTGATCAACTCTTGATCTTCATAATAACGAATCTGACGTGCCGAGAGATCGGTCAATTTCATAACACTGCCGATAGGAAAAACAGCCATATTTCGGCGAAATTCTCTTTCCTTCATTTACAATTTCCTTCTTCCTGTCTATTATAGTCTAAAAAAAGACATACGTCAACGAATAATGTCATAAAATGTAACATTATTTTCTTTTTTTCTCCCAAAAGAGTTTCAGTTGCTCAATATCATAATTTACAAGGATTGCGACAAAAACTCCCATAAATGTTTCAAATACGCGCGCAAACACGTACAAAAATGTTTCTCCGCTTGGTATTGATAGGGTAATAATCAACATAGCCGCCACACCACCGATAACTCCTGCCTTGTTGTTCATGGCGACATTTGTCATAATGGTTAACATGGTGCAAATCGGAACAACTAGTAAGGTTACCCAAAAGGCTCCATGAAATAAAGTGTTTAAGAGGAAAAAGACAAGGGCATAAAAACCGCCAATGCTATTTCCTAAGATACGCGAAGTTCCAAAATGGACACTCTTATCAAAGCTCTCTCGTAGACTGAAGACCGCTGTTAGTGCTCCGATTTGAAGGCCCTTCCAGCCAAAAAAACCAAAAATCAAGAGAACTATAAATACTGCAATCCCTGTTTTGAAGGTTCGCATCCCAAGCTTGAACTGTGACTTATCAAATTTATATTTTTTAAAATAACTCATAATCTCAACTTTCTACTACCATTTTAACATAAATTAGTTGATTTTATGAGCCAAAATCAATAGGAAGCGTTTTTAATTCAAGCTACAAGAAAAAGAGGAAACAAAGTTCCTCTTTTCTATTTAACTTTTAGAGCTTACTTGCCTTCGTCTTCTTTACGTTTCAACTGACCAAGTCCTAAAACCCCTACTAAAGCTGCTAGACCAAGATATGGCATGTAGCTTGAATCATTTGTACCTGTTTGAGGTAGAGTAGGGTTACCTTTTGGATTTGGAGTAGGAGTCGTTGGCTCCTCTGGTTTCTTAGGTTCTGGCGTTGTCGTACGAACTGTATTTGAGGCGTAAGCAACTTTGTTCACAGTATTTACATAGGTATTTTCAAAGGTTCCAACAGCAATTCGTTTCATTTGAATATAAGTCTCAGCTTGGAATGGAGAATCCAACTGAATCTCTTGAAGGAATTCTTCCTTGAATCGAATGGTAATCATTCCCTTATCTTGATCATGTTCAACCTGTGTTTCAGCCGTTAAGTCTGTTCCTGCCTTGATAACACGACCGTCTTTCAATCGGATATCAACCTTGGCAAGAACTTTATAGTTTCCAGTGTATTGATCACCTTTTTGGTCATAATCATCTACAAAACTATAGTCATTCAAGTCCTCAGAATGATTTTGTGGAATCAAACCACCGATTAAACGATAATTGAAGTACTGGTTCAACGGAATGGTTTGACCATCAATATTGTCACTGCTTGGATCCATACTGATTGTCACATCTTTTTTAGGTGTGATTTTCGGTACATTGTTGACAACTACTTCTGTAGCATAACCATTTCCAAAATCAATTTGGTAGGCTTTGTTTTCATACTTACCACCCGTTTGACCAAATTCAGGTTTAACTGTCATCGGATCTGTGATGAGCAATGATTTTCCTGCTGCTACATAGTTCTTGTAGAATTCGGCTGGATTATCAGCTGAGAAGAGTTGGAAAGCACCTTTAACAGTGATGTTTGCTTTCTTCAACAGATCTTGAACCTTCTTAGGCGCAGCTTCTAAACTATCAAATTGTTGAACACTGATACCTGATACAAGGTTGCCCTCTAGATCACGGATCTTAACCAATTCTGGTTGAAGGGTTAAGGCTTCTTCTGGATAATCATCCACATAGTAGAAACCATTTTGAATCGCTTCTTTAGAAGATTTATCTCCCTTGTATTGGTCCAAATCCCATGTAAGTTCATAGTAGTTCGTTGAACCAGCTAGAACCTCTTTACCATCAATATTTACACCTTGCTTGTTCTTGTTAACTTTCAAAGGCTTGATGTAGTTGTTATTTGGATTGTCAGGATCATTTGGTTTACCTGGAGTCGTTACACGAACAATGTTTGACTTAACACCGTAGGCGTCGTTGACTGTCAATGTAAAGTTATTTGTATAAGTTGCCCCATCATTCAAGACACGACCAACAACAGTTGGATATAGAGTCTCAAAGGATTTTGTCAAATCTGCATTGAAAGCAGCTAAGGTCTCCTCAGTAGCCTTAAAGGTTACAGTATGACTAGCTTTGTCATAGCTTGTTTCAAAACCTTTGCTTGCAGCCTTGGTTGCTTCCAAATCAAACTGATAGCCAGTTGGAAGTGGATCTACCAATACAAATGAAGTTGTTTTTGGACGACCAGCTGTCAACGCTTCTGTTTTCAACTCAAACTTCACTACAGACTGCTTAGCAACTAGAGTACGATCGATATCTACTCCATCCTCATTTTTAATTTCTTTATTAATCTGAGGTTGTGCAAATAGACGATTGTAATGGAAGTGAACTGTTGGCACCGCTGGTGGTGTTGGCAACTGCTTAGGAGTTGGTGCTACCGGCGGAGTTGGCAATGGATCATAATTTGGCTCTTCTGGTTTTGATGGCTCTGGTTGATCTGGAGTTTTTACCGGTGGAGTTGGCTCATTTTCGTAGCTTGGTGCTACTGGAGCTGGTTCCAATGGTTTCTCTGTCTCATATGTTGGCTCTTCTGGTTTTGATGGCTCCGGTTGATCTGGAGTTTTTACCGGTGGAGTTGGCTCATTTTCGTAGTTTGGTGCTACTGGAGCTGGTTCCAATGGTTTCTCTGTCTCATATGTTGGCTCTTCTGGTTTTGATGGCTCCGGTTGATCTGGAGTTTTTACCGGTGGAGTTGGCTCATTTTCGTAGTTTGGTACTACTGGAGCTGGTTCCAGTGGTTTTTCCACTTCATAAGTTGGAGCTTGTGGTGCAGTTGGTTCTACTGGCGGAGTTGGTTTTTCTTTTGTAATTTTCGGAACGTTAACCGCACGAATCTTACCATTGAGTGAGTACCAGATATTTGGTCTTTTACCTGTATCAACCGCCATAACTGGATCAGAAGGAACTACTAAAGTAGCTGAAATGGCACCGACAGTAACACGGTTAGTTGAACCAGACATGCTAATTGCTCCTGCACCATACCAAGAGTTTGGAGCATCTGATGAATCCCATCCTGAATTAGGCTGGCTATTTTTATACATTGTCCAGCGAGCTCCACCCTGTCCTTGTTTAAAGTTAAGAGTTTCTGTGGCATAAATCTTTCCGTCTTTTTCTCCAACAGATGAACCGGAAATTTTAATAAAGTTACCAGTGTAATCCTTGGCCATCTCAATAGAATTATTTTCTCTATTTAGAGATGCAACTGAAAGAAGGGCATTGTCGAAATTAATTGGTTGGTCATTTTCATCATAGAAGGTAAATTCATTTTTAATGAAAATTGAAGTCCCTTTTTCAACATCACCAGTGTAAGCAGAAGCAAAGACTCCCAAAGTTGGGTCACTAAAGATTCCCAACCAAACTTTTCCACTAGGATTTTTAAATTGAGAAGAAGGATCTACAGTATATTTGTAAACAATCTTCGAAATCTTTTTACCGTTGTAGTATGAATTTTGAAGGTTGGTATAAGTTGCTGTAGCACTTTGTCCACGTTCTAAAAGAACCGATCCCCATTTAACCTCTGTTTTATTCCCTACATTGGTCGTCCAGTCTGATTTGTCTCCAATATTACCATACAATTCCACTGAAGAAGTAGTTGCACCGTTCTCCAAGTTCTTGACATTGAGATTGTCTAACTGAAGATTTTTCTTACCATATTGGTCTGTGTCTTTCTTAAAGGCTTCATCAACTGCTGCTGCAGTGAGAAGTTTTCCTTCTGTTTTGAGGTCAAGTTGGGCATTCGGTTCTAAATCATAAACCAAGCTCTGAGCAGATGGCTTAGATAAGTAACCATCTTGATCTTTATTCTTTTCAAGTTCTACAAGCGCTGCCTTAATTTGGGCCTGCTCATCTTCATAAGCCTTTAATTTAGCTGGATACTCAGCCAACTCTTTTTTATATTTGGCAAGATCTGCTTCATATTTAGCAACTTTAGCTTCGTATTCAGCTTTTGCGGCGGCATTGCGTTGCTTGATTTCGTCATTTTCAGCTTGGAGCGCTGCATTTTTTGCCTTGTTGTCTTCAACTGCCTTCTCGTAAGTTGCTTTTGCATCGGCATTAGCTTTTTGAACGCGAGCTAATTCCGTCTGGTATTCGGCTAGCTTAGCTTGGTAGTCTGCTTCATTGGTAGCATTTGCTCGCTTAACTGCCGCCAAATCTGCTTCGTATTTCTTCACCGCTGCGTCATAAGTCGATTTTGCAGTGGCGTTACGTTGCTTAATCGCTTCATTTTCAGCTTGAATGGCTGTATTTTTAGCTGTGTTTTCTTCAACAGCTTTTTCATAGGCTGCTTTAGCTTCCGCATTAGCTTTTTGTACTCGAGCTAATTCTGTCTGGTAAGCTGCTAATTTTGCTTGATAATCAGCATCATTATCTTCCTTGGCTTTCTTAATAGCTGCAAGGTCTGCTTCATACTGCTTCATCGCCGCTTCATAAGTTGCTTTTGCAGTTTCATTACGCTGTTTAATCGCTTCATTTTCAGCTTTAAGCGCTTCGTTTTTAGCTGTGTTTTCTTTTACTGCTTTATCATAAGCCTCTTTAGCTTCCGCATTAGCTTTTTGTACTCGAGCTAATTCTGTCTGGTAAGCTGAAAGTTTATTTTGATAATCCTGTTGGCTATCTTCATTTGCTTTTTTGACAGTTGCTAAATCTTTTTGATATTGTGCTAGCTTAGCTTCATATTCTGCTTTAGCTGTTGCATTGGCAGTGTTGATTTTCTCAACTTCTTCTTGATGACTTTTTAGATCTTTTTGATACTTGTCATCCGCTGCTTTGTTTTCAGCATTGACTTTATCTGTTTCAGCCTGATGAGCTGCGACTTCTTTTTTATATGCTTCAGTTGTTGTCTTTACTTCTTCAGCCTGTTTAGCATAGTCGCTTTTAATCTCATCTTGTTTTTGAGCATTCTCTGTAGCAGTTGTGGCTGTTCCTTTGTCTTTTGTTTCATCTTGAACTACCTTAACTCCTGCAGATTTTGCATCGGCAACTGTTTTATCCAAATCAGCTGATGATACTTCTACTGGCAAAGCTGAGTCTTTGGAACCAGCCTTAGCTTGGCTTTCTTTGGCAACTTGGCTCATTTCACCCTGAGCTTCAGGTAGATTTGTGGCTGGGTTCCCTGTAGTAGCTACCTCAACCGTACTTGTACTAGTTGTCTCTGTAACTTCATCAGCAAATACTGCTTTGTCTGCAAAAGCAATCAAAGCAGTTCCTAAAACAGCACCACACAAAGTTTTCGCAACTTTGCTTTTACGAAATCCATAGACTTCTTTTTTATTTTTCATTATAAGTCATTTCCTTATCTAAATTTAGTCGTTACTTCTTATACTAGCACTTTACAAGGCAGGGTGCAAATATTTACTCTTTTTTCTTTTTATTTATAGAAAAATTTCACCTATTTATAAATTAAATTAAAAAGAAGATGGTCACACCATCTTCTTTTAGTTAACTATTTATTTTTCAGTCAATGCTGCAAGTCCTGGCAATACTTTAC
This sequence comes from Streptococcus sp. oral taxon 064, assembly GCF_001683375.1. Lineage (GTDB taxonomy): Bacteria > Bacillota > Bacilli > Lactobacillales > Streptococcaceae > Streptococcus > Streptococcus oralis_S. Next base: position 316,514 of record NZ_CP016207.1, read on the forward strand.
CTTCAAGAAGTTCCATTGATGCTCCACCACCAGTAGAGATCCATGAGAACTTGTCTGCACGACCAAGGTTGATCGCTGCGGCAGCTGAGTCACCACCACCGATGATTGATTTTACGCCAGGTTGTTTCACGATAGCATCCATGACACCGATTGTACCAGCTTGGAAGTCTGGGTTTTCAAATACACCCATTGGTCCGTTCCATACAACTGTTTTGGCACCAGTCAAAGCTTCGTCAAATTTAGCGATAGATTTAGGACCGATGTCCAAACCAAGGAAGCCTGGATCTACTGCTTCACCTTCAGTGTCTTTTACTTCAGTGTAGTCAGCAAATGCGTTTGCTTCTTTTGAGTCAACTGGCAAGATCAATTTGCCGTTTGCTTTTTCAAGTAGAGCTTTAGCAACATCCAATTTGTCTTCTTCTACAAGTGAGTTACCGATTTCGATACCTTGAGCTTTGTAGAATGTGTAAGTCATACCACCACCGATAAGGACTTTATCAGCTTTTTCAAGCAAGTTTTCGATAACACCGATCTTGTCTGAAACTTTTGAACCACCAAGGATAGCCACGAATGGACGTTCTGGAGCTTCAACTGCTTCTTGGATGTAGGCAATTTCGTTTTCAAGAAGGAAACCAGCAACTGCTTTTTCAACGTTTGCTGAGATACCAACATTAGATGCGTGTGCACGGTGAGCTGTACCGAATGCATCGTTTACGAAGATACCATCTCCAAGTGATGCCCAGTATTTACCAAGTTCAGGATCGTTTTTAGATTCTTTCTTGCCATCAACATCTTCGTAACGAGTGTTTTCAACCAAGAGAACTTGTCCATCTTCAAGAGCGTTGATTGCTGCTTCCAATTCAGCACCACGAGTGACACCTGGAAGGAAAGCAACGTCTTGACCCAATTTAGCAGCCAAGTCAGCAGCTACAGGAGCAAGTGATTTACCAGCCTTGTCTGCTTCTTCTTTTACACGGCCAAGGTGAGAGAAGAGGATAGCACGTCCACCTTGTTCAAGGATGTACTTGATAGTTGGAAGAGCTGCAGTGATACGGTTGTCATTGGTAATCACGCCATCTTTAACAGGTACGTTGAAGTCAACACGAACGAGAACTTTTTTCCCTTTCAAGTCAACGTCTTTAACAGTCAATTTTGCCATTAGATATGACTCCTTCTTTTTTTATACGTGTTAATTATATCACAAAATCCGCAAAAGAGATAGAAAAACCCTAAACTTTTCTTGTTCATTCTTCTATTTATTAACCTAAAAACCTAGGATTGCAGTTCGGGAAATAGCAATTTTCACATAATTCGGTTGGAATAATTTAGGCAAATTCTTGATTGATCTGCCTAATTACTTCTATACCATTCTTTTTCTAACACTTTAATCCTTAATATTCTAAACTCTACAGTCCTTCTTTTTGAATTGCTAGGTTTCTTATTATACAATATAACTAAAATAGTTTCTTTAGTTTGTGCTATTTGAGATTAAAAGAAGGGGAATTGCTACCATGAAATTAGAAAGACTAATCTATATTTTACTGTCTCTTTTAAATAAGAAGAGGATAACAGCTAAAGAGATTGCAGAGAGGTTTGAAATATCTACTCGAACTGTATATAGGGACATGGATACACTCAGTTTAGCGGGAATCCCAATCTATTCGGAACGTGGAGATAAGGGAGGTTTCTATATACCAAGCGACTATAAGATAGACAGAAACTTTTTCACTGAGGAAGAGAGACAGTTTATCATTAATATGAGCCAAAATGTTAGTAAAATCGTTGGTCATTCAAGTCTTGACAGTATCGAACACAAGCTGTCTTCTCAAGAAATTACAATAGCAAACAGTCCTTTTTACTTTGATCTCAGTTCCTGGACTCTTAATACAAATTATTTACTAGACATTGAGGAAGCGATACAAACTGAACAGATGATTTCTTTTTCTTACTATTCGAAAAAACAGGAGAAAAGTCAGCGAACAATTATCCCATACAGATTGATCTATAAACTGAATGCTTGGTATGTTATCGGTTACTGCTTAGAAAAATTAGATTTTCGTATTTTTAAATTAACTCGAATTCGTGAACTAGAACTAGTGGAGATAAAAGATAAACCATTCGATTATCCACGTTTATCTCAAGAAAAGTTAGAGCTTTTTTTAAATCCCCCCAAAAGTAAAGTGGAGGGGCAAAGAGAAGAAATCGAACTAGTTTTTACAAGATTTGCACTTCCAAAAATCTACGATCACTTCACGGAAGAAGAAATCAGAGTCGAGGACGAAATAATAAAAGTTCAGACATTTAGAGCTTTAACTCCTTCTTTTTTTGATTTACTATTAAGTTTTGGTTATCAAGTAAAGGTCGTATCTCCAAGTCACTTACAAACTCTACTAGTCAGTACTCTCAAAAAAAATCTTCAGCAATATGACAACCTGTAGTCATATTTCCTTTTGTATACTCTTAAGTGGGCAAAATATTTCGTGATATTCATCATAGCCCAATTATTTTACAGGAGGTTCCAAATGGATACAAAAACACTTGCAGAAAGCTATTTTACGGCAGTAAATGAGGGAGGCTGGGAAGATTTCGTAGCTGAAAACTTTGATTATGGCATGTGCGATAGTATAGAAATTCGACAAGGACGTGATGTTTATTTGCAAGGCGCAGGCCAATTCTATGCTTTAAGCCAGCATCTTGAAGTGAAGCAATTACTTGTTGATGGTCGAGCAGTCTCAGCTTTAAATCGATACCGTCTACATTCTCCTCAAGGAAAAGAACTTGAACTGGATGTCGCAGAATTTCTGAAATTCGATGAATTTGATAAATTAGTTGCATCCAATATTTATTTCGACACTTATCGTTTCCAAAAGTTTATCCAAGGAATTGAATAGCAAAAATCTAGCTTCAAATTTACTCTTCAATTTCAAAACTAAAAACAAGGCCTGACTAATCCACAGTCAAACCTTGTTTTTTATTTTTATGAGAAAATCCAAGATTCGTAAATCTGATTAGTCTTCTCTCTTCTTTCCAGCAAGCAAGCCGTAGCCACTCATTACTCCGAGGAGTCCCAGCGCTACTAGACTAGCATCTCTTGTCGCTCCCGTATTTGGCAGCTCTCTGCTTGTTTCTTCAACTTTTGCTGGTACTGCTGAAAGAGCTTGATCCCTTGTTTGTGAGACTTGCTCTTCTTTCGTTCCTACTTCAACAATTTCTGGAAGAGTTTCCTTGAGAACCTCAGTAGAATGAAGGGTGCGTTTGCCCTGACCATCAACTTCTACAAAGCGACGAACTTGACCTTCCACACCTGCTTGGATTAGCTGGCGTTGTCCTTTGAGAAGGGCTGCATTTGGTCGTTCCTGATGTTCGAAGGAAACTGTTCCCTCTTCAACTTCCAGTTTCGGAGTTTCTAGAACTAAATCTTTCACACCTTCAGCTGGTTGGTTGCTTGATAGAACTTTTGTCCCAACTTCAGTGATTTCTGGGATTGCTTCCTTGACTACCTCAGTCAAACGAAGAGTGCGTTTGCCCTGACCATCAACTTCTACAAAGCGACGAATTTGCCCTTCCGCTCCTGTTTGAACTAGCTGATGTTGACCTTTGAGAAGGTCGGCGTTTGGTCGTTCTTGACGTTTGAAGGAAATTGTTCCCTCTTCAACTTCCAGTTTCGGAGTTTCTAGAACTAAATCTTTCACACCTTCAGCTGGTTGGTTACTTGAAAGGACTTTCGTTCCAACTTCGGTGATTTCTGGGATTGCTTCCTTGACTACCTCAGTCCAACGAAGAGTGCGTTTGCCTTGGGCATTTACTTCTACTAAATGACGAATTTGCCCTTCCGCTCCTGCTTGAACTAGCTGCCGTTGGCCTTTGAGAAGTTCAGAGTTTGGTCGCTCCTGACGTTCAAAGGCTGTTGTTTCAGTTTCAATAACTAGTTCAGGGAGGGCCTCAACCGTTGGGGCCACTTCATTTGGATCCATACTTCCAACATGGTGACTTTCTTCTGCAGGAGCTAGTTTCTTATTTAGCTTTTCTTTCATGTCTGCAAATGCTTGAGGAGTTGGCATCTCTGAAGCCAACAAAGTTTCTGCTTGGGCAATTAACTCAGCTTTAGGATCTTTTTCACGGACGGATTCGAGCAAACCTTCCAATTCTTCTCTAGCAGTTTGATAACGTTGATTTCCATCCAAGTCTGTCCCTGCTTGTTTCAACTCATTCAAAGCTTTGTTGACCTCTTCTTGACTGGCATCATGGTTTTCTGCAACAGCTTTCGCTGCATTGAGCTTCTCTACTAGTGCTGCTTGTTTGTCCTCGCTTGAGAAGGTATAGGCAAGGGTTGACTGACGGCCTTGGGCAGCAGTGATTTCTTGTTTTAGGTACTCATCGTTGACAGCTGCTTTTGGAGAAACCAAGACATCAAACTCAGCGGTGTGCCCCTTGTAATGCAAGGTCAAGGTTTGTCGTCCAGTCTTCTGAGCATCATAGCCCGTGATTTCAACACCTTGGTCCGTAAAGGCATGGCTTTCTTCCGTCTCATCATCATAGAGAACGCCGAAGCGGCCTTCTGCAGGATCCAGTTGATCACCTACTAGATAGTCTGTTTTTGGTTTCTGAGTAATGTACAGACCTGCTACTTCCTTTGGTTTTCCTTCATCTTGACCAGTCACTTGTACGTTTAAATTACCAGTAACTGGAAGTCCAAGGTAGCTGACTGTGAGCTTTTGTTCCCCTTTTTGATGAGCGTTGTAGCCAGATACTATCACACCTGAATGAGTAAGGTTGATCAGCTCATCGGCTTGTCCCCCTTCGTATTGAACACGGAGTGTTCCGCCTCTGAGGTCCAGTTTTTCTCCTTCTTTATAAACTGTCTTCTTAGGTCCTTTTTCAAGGCTAACAGATTTAATTTTTCTTTCATCCTGTGGAATCGCTACTGCCAAGGTGTTACTGATTTCTTTGCCAGGTAGTTGGGTACGATAGTAGAGGAGAGTTGGTTGCTTGTCAAAGCCCAATGGTGCTGTTGCTAGGTCGCCACCAGTTTCAGTCTTCAAGGTTGCAATTGGTGTTTGTGAATCTGCCTTGTCGTAAACGGTGATGGTTGCGCCTGCTGGAACATCAGAGAAGCCTAGTTGAACTTGGTGGTTTCCAAGTGAACGAGCAGCTACCTTAGCCATTGGAATATTTTGACTTTCTGTGTCCAAGGTTTCGTACATCTTCCAGTTGTAGATACGAATGGCTTTCCAAGGTGTTCCGTTATCAGATGTAATGACATGCAAACGCCAGTCTTGGGCGGTGATTGGTTTGTCAAGAGTGATATCTGTAACGTGCGCTTTATTGCCACGGACTTCCTTAGCTAGTTTCCACTCGCCATCTGTATCCTTGTAGTAAAGATCAAAGTCCTTGGTGTTCATCAGACCATCGTTAACAGACTCACCGCCAGCTCCCGCATGATCCATTACCCATCTGACAACACGACGTGGTTGGGTCAAACGAATATCGACACTACCGCTCAATTGTCCTGAAGACCACTTGTCTGACAGACTTGTAATCGTACCGTTCAACATGCCTTCGATGCCTTCCCCGCCTTCAGTATTCGGGAAAGTGCTACCAATAACCGTTGCCCCTGGAACAATATTTTCAGCCAAAGGTCTTGGGAGAGTTGTATCCTGAACAGTCATCCCCCAGTTGAATGACGCAGTTGCTGCTTCTGAACGGAGTCCATTTTTACCAACTGCAACGACTTTCAATTCTTGCGTTGTACCAGTCGCATTAGCAGAACGGCTAACTTTTGGCAAGTAGATGGTTGAAGCAGATGAACCTGTCAACAAACGCCAGTTGTCACCGTCTTTTTCGTAGACTTCATAGAAATCCGCATCTTGGTTACCCGTAAATTGAACAACTGCTTCAGCTTCTTGGGCATTCTTAAGAGACTGCTTCACCACAGAGAGACCTGTTGGAGCTTGCGGTGCTTGGTGATTGTCTGAAATTGTTAATTGACCTAGGTTGAACTGATAATCTTTTACAGCTCCTTCATGCTCGAAGAAGAGTTTAACTGCATAGATGGTTTTACCTGCTAGTGAGCTAAGGTCAAATTCTTCATTCTTCCAGTCATCAGAGAGAGTTAGTTCTTTCCATGCAGCTGCATCCTCAAATTTGTAGTCTGGTGTTGTAGAGAAGGCCATATAAACTTTCGAGCCTTTTCCTCCCTTGTGGGCAACCCGAAGTTTGGTTTTCTCCGTTACTTCTAGCTTGGTAGAATACAAATTCACATCTTGGTCCGTCTTACCAGCTACATCACCTGAGAATTTAAGAGAGTTTCCGCCATTGTAGGCATCTGTAAAGTCATATTCTGCACGGAGTTTTTCCCCTGTCGAAGTCTGCCACCAGCGCCATGTTGGCAAGACACCTGAAACAGAACGGTAGTTCCACTCAGAATCCTTAGAAACTTTACCGTCTACAAACCACTTTCTACCATGACCTGTATTAAAGGAGGTCGTGAAGGTTCGACCAACTGCTGGTGTGCGGTCAGCAACCAAATTGGCAATCCCATACCATTCTTTGTCAGCTGGTTTTTGAGCCGTTGGATCTCCTTGGTAACCTGTAAAAAAGATGTCTTCGTTCTTGTGGTAGTCTTCGCCTGTTTTTCCTAGACTGGTAATCGTATCTGGTGCAAAGAGTCCAAGTGACAAACGCAACTTGCCTTTTTCATCTAATAGGGCATCCCATTTGACTTTGGTCTTATAAGAACCACCTTGTTGCAATTCCAAGCCTGCAAAGACATCATATTGACTACGTTCTAGCCATTTTGCCATCTCTACAGAGTAGTCATTCTTTTCCTTGTTCCAGTTGAAGTTGGCAAAGAATTGATCTGCAGGAACCTTGTCACCTTCTTTTTGCATGAACTGATAGTTGTATTCACCAAGGCCATCTTCGTGGTAACGACCATATTTGTAGGTCATGGCATCGTACCAAGCATACTTGATTGGATGGTTGACTTTAGCCGCGTATTCTTTTGTATAGAGCATGAATTGGCGCATTTTTTCACCAAGAGGTGCTACCAATTCCCCCGTTGTTTCTTGGTTGATGAAATAGCCATCAAAGCCATAGTACTTAGCAAGATCGACAAGTTTCCGTGCGATAGGGAAGGTGCCATCTGCGTCTTGTTTCAAGGCAGCTGCAAATTTCTCTTGGTCGGCAATGCTATTTGACCAGTTGAAAAAGAGTGTTCCATAAACGGGAACTCCGTTGCGGTGACCGGCATCAATGACATCTGGAGTTGGAACTAGACCTTCCCAGAAGACCATTGAATCCAAGTATTGCCAGTAATCAAAAGCGTAGGCCTTGAATTCTTCTCCACCTACAGAAGCGTGGTCTTTAGCCTTTGAGTTGGTATTTGCTAGCGCCTGAACCTTGGCTCTTCTGCTTGCTTTTTCATTGACCAACTGCCCTCTGTGGCGCTTGGCGAGTTCAACTGATGAACGGTTAATAGGATCATCCTCACGCGCACCCGGTTCCCATTTCAACAAATCATCCCAAGTATCAAATTTGATTTCTTTTGGTCGGAGACTCTTTTCTTCATTTTTAGGAACGTCTGCTAAAGTCGGTTTGTCGGCTTTCTTCTCAGCCACTTGAGGAGTTTCCTCTGGTTTGACTTCTTCTTTTTCAGTTGGTTGAGCAGGTTTTTCAGTTTTATCTGTCGGAGCGGGTTTTGCCTCTTCTTTTTCATTAACCAAATCCGCTATTGCTGGAGTGTTTTCTGAAATTGGTTGCTCAGCTACTTTGTTCTCTGTTTCCGATAATTGTTTTTCGATAGCTGCAGTATCTGGATTAGTTGTCTCACTAGTACTTGTAGCTTGGGCGCTCGTATTTGCAGCTGTTTCAGGGACTGCGACTTGTTCGGCAAGAGCTGGGCTCGCAAATAGAGCTGAACCAATCATCAAGGAACAAGCCCCGATTGACAGCTTACGAATACTGTAACGGCAACGTTTTTCAAAAAATAGATTTTTCATCTTATCCTCCTAATAAAATATAAAGTAAGCGCTTTACTTTTTGATAAAAAGTAACTGTTCTCAGTGCACACCACCAGAACAGGATCATCTTCATTTTATCCTATATGAAAGCGATGTCAATCTATTTAACATAAAAACTATAACTAGGATAATAATCAGTAAAATTTGGACACAATCCTATAAATCATCTATCTTAAAGGGAATCTATCTCTCATTTTAAAAGAAAGTTCTTGTTTCTTATGAAAATTTCAGCTAAACACTTGTGAGATTTACTTTTATCCTTTAAAATAGAATAGGAGAAATTCCGTTATTATTTTCCGGAGGAAAAAGAAATGTCCATTAATTGGCAGGAAATTTTATTTCACTTTTTAGGAGGTCTAGGACTGTTTTTGTACAGTATTAAGACCATGGGAGACGGTTTGCAACAAGCTGCTGGAGATCGCCTTCGTTTTTACATTGACAAGTACACTAGCAATCCCTTTTTAGGTGTTCTAGTCGGGATTGTCGTGACTGCCCTCATTCAGTCAAGTACAGGGGTTACAGTTATCACGGTCGGACTGGTCAGCGCTAGTCTTCTCACTCTTAGACAGGCTATCGGAATTATCATGGGAGCCAACATCGGAACCACCGTTACTTCCTTTATCATCGGTTTCAAGCTTGGCGAGTATGCTTTACCCTTGATTTTCCTTGGAACCATGTTCCTCTTCTTTACAAAAAACAGAACAGCAAACAATATCGGGCGCATCCTGTTTGGTGTTGGGGGAATCTTCTACGCCCTTAACCTCATCAGTGCCGGTATGAGCCCACTTAAAGATTTACCACAATTCAAGGAATATATGGTAACCTTGGGACAAAATCCTATTTTAGGAGTGGTAGCTGGTGCAGTGATTACCGTCCTCATCCAGGCTTCCTCAGCTACAATTGGGATTTTGCAAGGCCTCTATGCAGGTGGGTTCCTTGACCTTAAAGGTTCCCTACCAGTTCTTTTCGGAGATAATATCGGGACAACCCTAACCGTGATCATCGCAGCAGCTGGAGCCAATGTCTCAGCGAAACGCGTTGCGGCAACCCACGTTACCTTTAACGTTCTAGGAACTATTCTTTGCTTAATCTTATTAGGCCCCTTTACTGCTATGATCGAGTACTTCCAGGCACTCCTTCACCTCTCACCTGAGATGACCATCGCCTTCTCGCACGGTGCCTTTAACGTAAGTAACACCATTGTACAATTTCCATTCATCGGAGCCTTGGCCTACTTTGTTACCAAGCTCATCCCTGGTGAAGACGAGGTTGTCAAGTACGAGCCCCTTTATCTCGACGAGCAACTTATCCAGCAATCTCCTTCTATCGCTCTAGGAAATGCTAAAAAAGAACTTTTGCACTTAGGGAACTATGCAGCCAAAGCTTTTGACCTTTCTTATACCTATATCATCGGTTTGGATGAAAAGGTAGCTGAAAAAGGGCACAAGACAGAGGAAGCCATCAACACCATCGATGAAAAACTCACTCGTTACCTCATCAGACTCTCAAGCGAATCCTTGAGTCAAAAGGAAAGCGAAGTCTTGACCAACATCCTGGATTCATCTCGTGATTTGGAACGGATTGGGGACCACGCAGAAGGCTTGCTCAACCTAACAGACTACCTCCAACGTAAGAATGTTCAGTTCTCTGATGCTGCTTTGCAGGAATTGGCGGATATCTATCAAAAAACTACTGACTTTATCAAGGATGCCCTTGATAGTGTGGAAAACAATGATATTGAAAAAGCTCAAAGTCTGATTGAACGCCATAAAGAAATCAACAATATGGAACGCGTTCTCAGAAAGACCCACATCAAACGCCTTAACAAGGGTGAGTGTTCTACACAAGCTGGAGTCAATTTCATCGACATCATTTCCCACTACACTCGTGTATCTGACCACGCTATGAACCTAGCTGAAAAGGTCATTGCTGAACAAATCTAAGTACCAAGAAGCTATCCTGAATAGGATGGCTTTTTCTTCTCCTCATCAAAAATTCCTTTTGTAGCATATAGAAAAATGCTTTGATTCACAATGGAATCAAAGCATTTTAAAGAGTTCTCCAAACATGATAGCAGAAACTGCAGTGCCCCTATACTTGGCTTCTTCTCTTTTGATAAAGCGCGCCAAGTTGATCAATTCAGGTGCTGGGTGCTTGGGATTTAGAAGCAATTCACGGGTGACCAGTCCTGAGAGTCGGACTGCTAGTAATTGCTCATTTGTAGTGGGTAGTTTTTTAGCAGTCTCTAAGAGAGCAGCAACTAAATCTTCACTCAAACCCTGACGAGCATGGTTGTAGAGATCTCTTATAAGGCTTTCTAGGTTTGGTTCTGCCATCCCGACCACCTCCCTTATGCTTAATAATGTTTAATCAAATCAACCGTTGAACGATCCAATTTTTTCACCAAGGCTTGCAAGAAAGCTTGGGCTTCTAAGAAGTCATCCATCGCGTAGAGAGTTTGGTGAGAATGGATATAACGGGCACAAACACCGATAGTTGTAGATGGGACACCACCATTTTTCAGATGAGCTGCTCCAGCGTCTGTTCCACCTTTCCCACAGTAGTATTGGTACTTGATACCTGCTTCTTCAGCCGTTGTCAAAAGGAAATCCTTCATACCTGGGAGGAGCAAGTGACCTGGATCATAGAAACGAATCAAAGTTCCATCCCCAATCTTGCCTTGACCACCATAAACATCACCAGCAGGTGAACAGTCAACTGCCAGAAAGACTTCTGGGTCAAACTTGGTTGTGGAAGTATGAGCACCACGCAGACCAACTTCTTCTTGGACATTAGAACCAAGATAGAGTTCATTTCCCAGTTTTTGACCTGACAAGGCTTCTGCTAGCTCGCTAATCATAAGAACACCATAGCGGTTGTCCCAAGCTTTTGAGATGATATTTTTTTCATTGGCTGTCAAGATAGCGGAACTATCAGGGACAATGGTGTCACCAGGACGGATGCCAAAACTTTCTGCCTCAGCCTTGTCTGCAAAACCACCATCAAAAATGATATCAGAAATAGCTGGCATGGTTGGCCCACCTGTTCCACGTGTCAAATGTGGAGGGACAGAACCTGAGATCACAGGAATTTCACGACCATCACGAGTAAAGAGTTTAAAACGTTGACTGCTGACCACCATAGGGTTCCAACCACCGATTTCAACGACACGGAAGGTACCATCTGGCCTAATCTCACTGACCATAAAACCAACTTCGTCCATGTGAGAAGCGACCAAAACACGCGGTGCATCCGTAGCTTCTGAATGCTTGATACCGAAAATACCACCTAAGCCATCTGTCACTACTTCATCCACGTGCGGTGTCAACTTTTCACGAAGATAAGTCCGAACAGGCGCTTCGTGGCCTGAGATCGCAGCAAGCTCTGTTACTTCTTTGATTTTTGAAAATAATGTTGTCATATCAGTTCCTTCTTTCTGTCCTCCATTTTACCACTTTTTATAGGAGAAGGATAGTAGGAAATTGGATTAGTTTTTACTAGTTTATCCTATAAAATAGAGGGATAGATATTATTTCAGAAATTTTTCTTTCTTTTTACATTAAATTGTCAGAAAATTTATTGACAGATTAAAAAATCGTGTTACATTATCTCCAAGGGTATTTTTATACCAAATCTACATGAAAGGATGGGGCATGAAACTCTCTCATATTTTAACAGGCTTACTTCTACTCCTGGTCTTTCTCTCCATTACCATTGGAACCAGTGATTTTTCTTGGGAAAAATTCTTTGCTTTTGACCAACAGACTTGGCTTCTCTTTCAAGAGTCGCGTCTTCCAAGAACCATCAGTATTCTCCTTGCAGCCTCCAGTATGAGCATGGCAGGACTCCTCATGCAGACCATTACTCAAAATCAATTCGCTGCTCCAAGTACAGTCGGAACCACAGAAGCCGCTAAACTGGGAATGGTGTTAAGCCTCTTTGTCTTTCCGTCTGCGAGTCTGACCCAAAAGATGCTCTTTGCTTTTGGCTCATCCATTTTATTTACCCTCTTCTTCCTGGCCTTTATGACTATTTTTTCTGTAAAGGAAAGGTGGATGTTGCCCTTGATCGGGATCATCTATAGTGGGATTATCGGTTCTGTCACAGAAGTTATCGCCTATCGTTTCAATCTGGTTCAGAGTATGACTGCTTGGACCCAGGGCTCCTTCTCCATGATTCAGACTCATCAGTATGAGTGGCTCTTCTTAGGCCTCATTATCCTGATAGCCGTTTGGAAATTATCCCAAACCTTCACCATCATGAATCTGGGCAAGGAAACCAGTGAGAGTTTAGGGATTTCCTACTCCCTACTTGAAAAGCTGGCCCTCTTTCTAGTGGCGCTAACGACAAGTGTCACCATGATTACCGTGGGTGCCTTGCCATTTCTCGGGGTCATCGTTCCCAATCTTGTCCGCAAGCGCTATGGAGATAATCTGAGTCAAACCAAACTCATGGTCGCTCTGGTCGGCGCCAATCTGGTTCTGGCCTGCGACATCCTCTCTCGAGTCTTGATTCGGCCCTATGAGCTGTCTGTCAGTCTCCTACTAGGAATCATCGGTAGCCTCGTCTTTATCCTACTTCTCTGGAGAGGAGGACAAAAGGATGCAGTTTAAAAGCAAACATACCAAGCTCTTCTGCCTTCTCATTATTCTGGCCATCGGAGCTTGTCTCCTCTACTTTTGGCCCATCACTAACCTGTCTGCCTTTGCCTGGAAGCTACGTTCCCAAAAAATCATCGTTTATCTCTTGGTAGCCATCGCGACTGGAATTTCGACCATTAGTTTTCAAACCCTGACGGAAAATCGCTTTATAACACCAAGTATTTTGGGAATCGAATCCTTCTATGTCTTGCTACAAACCCTGCTACTGATATTTGAAAGTAAATTTCTACAGTTTGGAAAGTCTCCTATCTTAGAATTTCTAGTCTTACTTCTGCTTCAATCCCTCTTCTTTCTCGCCTTACAAGGCTACTTGAAGACGCTGATGAAGCAAAATCTGGTTTTCATTCTGCTAATCTGCCTAGCCCTGGGAAGTCTCTTTCGAAATATCAGTACCTTCCTCCAAGTCCTGATGGATCCAAATGAATACGATAAACTGCAGAACAGTCTCTTTGCTTCCTTTCAGCATCTCAACACTTCCATCCTAGCCATCGGTTCTCTGATCATCCTCGCCTTGACAATCTTTTTCTTTCGAAAAGCAGTCGTTCTGGATGTCTTGCACCTGCAAAGAGAAACGGCTCAGATACTTGGACTCGATGTTGAAAAAGAACAGAGAGAACTCCTCTGGGGCATCGTGCTCTTGACCTCAACAGCGACTGCCTTGGTAGGGCCTATGGCCTTCTTCGGCTTTATGCTGGCCAATCTCACTTACCTGATTGTCAAAGATTATCGGCACAAGTTGCTCTTTATCCTAGCCATTCTGATTGGATTTATTAGTTTGACCTTGGGGCAAGCCCTCATCGAACGAGTCTTTGCACTGGAAATTCGCATCAGCATGATCATCGAGAGTGTGGGTGGTCTCTTATTCTTTATCTTACTTTACAGGAGGGCGCGTCGGTGAAACTGGAAAACATTGACAAATCCATTCAAAAACAGGATATTTTGCAAGACATTTCCCTTGAAGTCAGTCCTCAGAAACTGACAGCCTTCATTGGTCCAAATGGTGCTGGAAAATCAACTCTTCTCTCTATCATGAGCAGACTGACCAAGAAAGATCAGGGAATTCTCAGTATCAAAGGCCGTGAAATCGAGAGTTGGAATTCGCAAGAACTGGCCAAAGAACTCACCATCCTAAAGCAGAAGATCAATTACCAAGCCAAATTGACTGTAGAAGAACTGGTCAGTTTTGGACGTTTTCCCTACAGCCGTGGTCGACTGAGAGCAGAAGACAGGGAAAAAATCCGAGAAACTCTGGACTATCTGGAACTGACCAACTTAAAAGACCGCTACATCGATAGTCTGTCTGGTGGACAGCTCCAACGTGTCTTTATCGCCATGGTACTAGCTCAGGATACAGACTTTATCTTGCTAGACGAACCGCTCAATAATCTCGATATCAAGCAAAGCGTCAGCATGATGCAGATTCTCAAGCGACTGGTGGAGGAACTTGGCAAAACCATTATCATCGTCCTCCACGATATCAACATGGCTAGCCAATATGCGGATGAAATTGTTGCCTTCAAGGACGGTCAAGTTTTTTGCAAGGGAACGACTGCTCAAATCATGCAGGCTGACCTGCTCAGTCAACTCTATGAGATTCCCATCACGCTGGCGGATATCAATGGCAAAAAGATCTGCATCTATAGCTAGCTATTCTGAACTCATGTTAGAGAGCCCTCTGTCTCTTAGCTAACAAGCCTATCTAAGAGCCCCCTACATCGTTATCACATTTTAAAAAGGAGAAATCATGAAAACATCCCTTAAACTTTATCTCACCGCCCTAGCGGTTAGTTTCTTGCTCTTACTTGGTGCATGTAGTACAAATACAAACTCAAGTACCAGCCAGACGGAGACCAGCACTTCTACTCCAACAGAAGTGACCATTAAAAGCTCACTAGACGAGGTTAAACTGTCAAAAGTTCCTGAAAAGATTGTGACCTTTGACCTCGGTGCTGCGGATACTATTCGCGCTTTAGGTTTTGAAAAGAATATCGTCGGAATGCCTACAAAAACTGTTCCGGCTTACCTAAAAGATCTTGCAGGAAATGTCAACAATGTGGGTTCCATGGTTGAGCCAGACCTAGAAGCCATTGCCGCCCTTGAACCGGATTTGATTATCGCTTCACCACGTACCCAAAAGTTCGTAGACAAGTTCAAAGAAATTGCTCCAACTGTCCTCTTTGAAGCTGGAAAAGAAGACTACTGGACTTCTACCAAGTCTAATATCGAATCCCTAGCAAGCGCCTTTGGTGAAACTGGTACGCAGAAAGCCAAGGAAGAATTGGCTAACCTGGACAAGAGCATCCAAGAAGTCGCTACTAAAAACAAAAGTTCTGACAAAAAAGCCCTTGCTATCCTCCTCAATGAAGGAAAAATGGCTGCCTTTGGTGCCCAATCTCGTTTCTCTTTCTTGTATCAAACCTTGAAATTCAAACCAACTGATACTCAATTTGAAGACTCTCGACACGGACAAGAAGTCAGCTTTGAAAGTGTCAAAGAAATCAATCCTGACATCCTCTTTGTCATCAACCGTACCCTTGCCATCGGCGGGGACAACTCTAGCAACGATGGCGTCCTAGAAAATGCCCTCATCGCTGAAACTCCTGCTGCTAAAAATGGAAAAATTATCCAACTAACACCAGACCTCTGGTATCTAAGCGGAGGCGGTCTTGAATCAACCAAACTCATGATTGAAGACGCACAAAAAGCTTTGAAATAAACAAGAAAACCCAACATCAGGTGATGTTGGGTTATTTTTTTTCTTGATTTCGTCTGAGAGAAAAGTGGTCTGGGACAGGATCTTTTCCTATTTTCGACCAAGGATGACAACGCAAAATCCGAGCCAAGCCCATCAGAACACCCTTGAAGCCATGTTTTTCAATAGCCTGAATCATGTAGTTGGAACAAGTCGGCTCAAAGCGACAAGAGGGTGGAAAGGCCGGTGAGATAAAACGTTGGTAAAAGCGTACTGGCGCTATTAAGATTCGTTTCATTATTTCTTGGTTACAGCCATGGTGTGTAGTTGGCTGATTTCTTTTTTATTAAGACGACGGGCTTCTCCTGGACGGAGACCAGTTAAGTCTAGATGTCCAAAACGTGTTCGAGACAACTTATCCACTTGAAGACCGACGGCTTCAAACATCTTTTTAACCTGATGGTTACGCCCTTCATGGATAGTCAACTGTACCACAGAGCGGTTTTTGACTGGATCCACTTTGAGAATCTCATAGACAGCTGGCTTGGTTTTCTTACCATCAATCTCAAGACCACGGGTCAAGGGGCGGAGATTTTCTTTGTTGGCCACACCTTTAACACGCGCGACATAGACCTTGTCAATCTCATTACGGGGGTGAATCATTTCATCCGTAAAGTCCCCATCATTGGTCAAAATCAAGACACCTGATGTATCCCAGTCCAAACGTCCCACAGGGTAAATGCGTTCTTTAACATTAGGCAAGAGATCCACAACAGTCTTGCGGCCCTTGTCATCTGTCACACTGGAAATCACTCCACGTGGTTTATTAAGCAGATAGTAAACCTTTTCTTCGTTGTAGATGGGCTGACCTTCCACTTCGACCTTGTCACCAGACTTGATGGTGGTTGCGAGTTCACGCACTACCTGTCCGTTGACCGTTACCAATCCTTGCTTGACCAGCTCTTCTGCTTTTCTCCTACTGGCCACACCTGCGTGGGCAATATATTTATTGATTCTCATCTTCTTCTATCCTTTCACCAAATAATTGGCTTTCTTGGGCTTGAATCTCAAGCTCATCAATCACTGGCAGTTCTTCCAAATGGTTAATTCCCATGTAATCTAGGAAATAATCCGTTGTTACATAGAGGTTGGGGCGGCCCAACACTTCTTTTTTCCCATCTTCTCGTATCAAGTCAAAAGCCTGCAACTTTGCCAAAGCCCCACTCGAATTGACCCCACGAATAGCATCAATCTCAATTCGGGTAATCGGCTGCTTGTAGGCAATGATGGACAAGGTCTCAAGGGCAGCTCGAGACAAGCTCTGGTTGATAGGTGCCTTAGAGTATTCCTTCAAAACCTCTGAAAACTGAGGCTTGGTCACCAATCTGTAAGCCGTCCCTGTCTCAATCAGAGCCAAACTGGAATCAGTGTCCTTTTCATACTTCTGGACTAATTTTTCTAAACTCTGCTGGATGCCTGTCGGAGGAAGCGATAGGAGTTCAGCCAACTGACGGACTCGAATCCCATCTTCACCTGCTACAAACAAGAGCGCTTCTATTTCTGCTAAAGTACTCATCTTTCCTCTCTATCAAGTCTAGCTTTGTGCCTCTTGACTTTCTTCCTTCTTTTCCATGAGATAGATATCTCCGAAACTCTCCTCTTGCACGAGGATCAGTTCCTGGGTTTTGATTAACTCTAGGGTCGCCAAAAAGAGGGTAATAACCTCTTGAACATTCTGAGCTTCCTTGAACAAATCCTGCAAACGCAACTGGTCTTGTCCAGTCAAGGACTCTTTTACGATGACCATCATGTCCTCAATCTTATACTCATCCCGCAAGATGGTCGTGTGATTCTGTGCGAATTCCTCTTTTTTCTTGGCTAGGATATTTGAAAAAGCCAAAAAGAGGTCAATGGTCGTCTTGTCATGCACAAGCTCCGCATCCTCGTAAATCAACTCTGTTGGCGCTTTGGAATAGTACTGGGCTCGATCTTGGTGCCTAGCCTCCAAGTGCTCACCCAAGAGCTTGAACTTGCGGTATTCTTCGATTTGAGAGAGAAGATCCTGCTCTAGGTCATCCTCCAAGTCTGTCACTTCTGCTACCTTTGGAAGAAGCTTGCGACTCTTGATCAGCATGAGCTGACTAGCCATGACCATATACTCGCCCGTTACTTCCAGACGCATGGCCTGCAAAGTTGAGACATAGGCTAGATACTGTTCGATGACTTCTGTAATGGGCACATCGTAGATATCCATCTGGTACTTAGAAACCAGGTGCAAAAGCAAGTCCAGCGGCCCTTCAAAATCTTTTAATTTAATATCCATTATCTATATTTTTCTAAGGTAAGGACTGTTTTTAATCCTAGTTTTTTTGCAATTTCGTACAAATCGACCTTGTTTTCTATTTGTCTTAGAATGAACTGTTCCCGTAGGGCTTGGGCTGATAGTTCTGGGAAACCTTTCTCCTTGACAAAGGACTCCAGCTGACGAAAGGCCCACTGACGAGAATAGGCTTTCCCTGCCCTTTCAAAGAGATAGGTCTGCCCCATCAAGGGTTCTAGCTCTGGAATCAAGGTAGTGGGAATGCTAACAATCCTCTGTTGGGAAACCTTGTTAATTCGCAACACCTGAAAATCCAGATTGATATCTGCAACCTTAAGGGATAAAATCTCGCTTGGCAAGAGTCCCATTTCTAGGATTAAGAGCGCTAGCAAGCGTCCCTCTGGATAGTCACTTTCCTGCCAAAAAGACTCTAGGTCTAACAGTTCTGGCTTTTCGGTCTTCTTTTCAGCTTGTTTGGTTAATTCCAGACGGTAAAAACTGTCCACTTCTCCTTTTCGATAGAGAAAGTAGAGAAATTGGTTACAGGCCGAAAGTTTTCGCTTCTGGGCGCTGATTTTTAGGTTGGCTAGTTGGGCTTGGTAAATCTTGAGACTAGTCTCAGAAATCCGTTCCCCTACCATGTCTAAAAATTGCTCCAAATCATACTTATAAGACTGCTTGGAATTGGCAGACAAGTCCTGTTTTTCCTCTAAAAAGGCTGAAATCCTATCTCTCATTTGCATCGAATCTCATATTCCTTACTAAAGTCATGCAAGAGGGCATTAACGGCCTTGAGGATGGACTTGCGCGTGATGATTCCTTGGAAAATTCCTTCATCATCTACCACTGGCAAGAAGGGTTCATCCACCAGTTTATGGAGGACTTCAGTGATGTTATAGTCTGGAGCGACGACTGCCACATCTGTCTTGGTCATATTAACGATGTCTGTCGTTGCCATCTGCTCATCCGTCAAACCTTGCTCCATTTGATAAGCCAAAATGTCTCTCAGCCCAATGGTTCCAACAAAGCGTTTGTCAAAGGTCACAACAGGGATACGGGTATAAGTGATTTGGCTCAACACTAAAATCGCATGATCAGCATTATGGGTATCAATCAAAGCTGCTAGATTCTCAGCGGGGGTAAGAAAAGTCTCTTCCTGCTCCAGTAAAAATGCTTCAAATTCCTTGGCAATCATCGAGCAAACTCCTTGGACAAGCCTGGATAAACCTCATGATCACGTGTCAAAAAGTCTACTTTAAAATAGCTGTCATCAATTTCCACACGGGCATAGAGGCATTCTCTGATGGTTCCTCTTGGTTGGCTGATGGAGCCTGGATTTAAAAAGAGTGTTTTGCCTTCCATCCAAGCATTTGGCACATGCAAGTGACCATAGAGACAGATATCGGCATCTTCTTCCTGAGCCCAGTAGTCCAACTTTTGAAAGTTGAAATTGATGTCAAACAAGTGTCCATGCGTCTGGATGATCTTGGTTGGACCAAGTTGAGTCACCAAACGTTCTGGATAACCAGCATAAAAGTCCATATTTCCTTTGACGACATGGATGCCTTCCCAGAGCGGAGAGTCTGGACGGAGTTCAGAGTCACCATCGTGAAAAATGGCATCGACTTTCCCCAGATAGCGATCACGAATTTCTTCCACAATCAAGCTATCGCCATGGGAATCACTCATTACAATGATGGTTTGCTTTGCCATGATGGAAATACCTCCAAAAGTTTCTTAACGGCTAAGGCGCGGTGAGATTGGCTATTTTTTTCTTCAAGGGTTAGCTCAGCTGAGGATTTGCCTGTCTCTCCCACAAGGAAGAGGGGATCATAACCAAAGCCATTTTCACCCTTGGGTTCAAAGTTAATGTAACCCGGCCAGTCAGCTTCGACAACCAAGCTTTCCTTGTTTGGACTAGCTACGACTAGGGTTGTGTGGAATTGAGCCGAACGGTCCTTGAGATCAAAGACCATGGCCAATTCGTGCAAGAGTTTGGCGTTGTTTTCACGGTCAGTTGCTCCTACACCAGCGAATCGCGCTGACCAGACTCCTGGCAAACCTCCAAGGACATCGACTTTGAGACCAGAATCATCTGCCAAAACCATCTTGCCTGTTAATTGGGAAATAGTTTCTGCTTTAAGTCGAGCATTTTCTTCAAAGGTCATGCCAGTTTCAGCTACTTCAGGTAGATCTGGATAGTCATTGAGATTTTCCACATCATAACCTAACTTGTCAAAGATAGCTCGGAATTCCTTGGTCTTGCCTTCGTTACGAGTCGCAATGAGCAGAGTTTCTCTGACCTTGCTAGTTTCAAAGAAGGCTTCTACATCGACTCCTTCTTTAGGCAATTCTACATGCAGGAGTTGCCCATTTTCAACCAAGAGCAGAGCCCCCTGACGTTGGATGACTTCTAGATTACGGCCTGCTTCTGCATTTAAAATCTCAACGATAAAGGAGAGCAGACGAAAGTTAGAAGACCAGCGCATCACCGTTATCGTAATCGGAAAGCCATTTTCTTCGTCACGAAAAATCCGCGCTAAATCCATGAAATCAAGCTCGAGAGGATCTTTGATAAGGCTATAGATGCCTCCATAGACATCCCAGACACCGACATACCAGTCCTGGTCATCCTTGTATTCGTAAATTTTGTTTGTCATAAAGTTACATGCTCCACATGAATCTCTTTTTCCAGCCATTCTGCTCCAATTTGGGCAAAACTTTGGCTATTGGCTGTTGTGTAAAAACGATGTTGAAGAGGTCCCGCATCTCGGCTACGGTTGATTTCAAAATAGTTCAGCAAAACCGAGATATCCCGTACACACTCTGCCCCACTATCGATGAGCTGAACCTTTGGTCCCATGACATTTTGGATGATAGGGCGAAGGAGTGGGTAATGGGTACAACCCAAAATCAGGCTATCCACCTTTCCAACCAAGGGACGCAGGGTTTCATAGACCACTTTCTTTGTTACACTGGTCGACAGGGCACCAGACTCCACCAAGGGAGCAAACTTGGGACAGGCCAAACTCTCCACCTGTAAGTCCGGATCCAGATCATGGATTCTCTGACGGTAGATGTCTGATTGGACCGTCATGGGTGTTCCAATGACTCCGATTTTCCCACCTTGACTGGACTTGATAGCTGCCGAAGCTCCTGGCAAAATCACGCCTAGGACAGGAATATCTAGTTGGGCCTTGATTTCTTCCCAGACGACCGCAGTCGCAGTATTACAAGCAATGACAATCATCTTGACATCCTTGGTCAAGAGAAAGTTGACCAACTGCCAAGTATATTCACGGATTTGCTCAGCAGGACGGGGACCATAGGGTGCCCGTGCCGAATCTCCAATATAGACGATTTCTTCATGGGGAAGCTGGCGCATGAGCTCACGAACAACGGTTAAGCCCCCGACACCCGAATCCAAAAAACCAATTGGTCGATTATCCATACAGTCTTCTTTCTAGTCTTTTTTCTGATTGATAGTTCATCATAATTACTCGTCCTAAATGAACGGATAGACAGCTTGATAGAATGGCAACTGCCTCTCTCTTAATCATAATCAAATATCAATAGAATGCAAGGAAAAAGTCTTATCCTTGAGAACTATTGAACATAGTGAGAAGTCTGGAACTTTCATCCCAGACTTTTCCTATTTATTTCTTTTTATTGTTAGCAAGGGCTGCTTTTTGTTGACGGATGATTTGGTGGTAAACTTGTTGTACCTTGGCTTCGCTTGGTTTTTGACCATTTGCACTCAAGAGAGCACGAACTGCCTCAGCGTTCAAACGTGGGTTGTCAGCATATTTTTTTTCGATTTGCTTACGAGCCAAGTAAATCCCTCCAAGAGCTCCTCCTAGAAAAGCTAACACAATCAAGATAATTGCTAAAAGTAAATCCATTCTTTTTCTCCTGTTTCTTTTTGAGTCTTCTATATTATACCATAAAGTAACTTTCCTGACTAGTTTAGATTCCCTGTTGATATTAGTTATTTTTCCACCCTGTGTTTTGAAGAAAGCTTCTATTTTACGCGATTTGCTAATGCTATCATCTTATAAAAATAGACAAACACAAAGCTGTGTTTGTCTATCATCCGAAACAGTTATAGGAGATACCGTCTCTTTACTGTCTATCTTTCTTTTCCCAGATTAACAATCTGAAACTAGTGTAAATCAGAACGATTCCGCTCAGCTGAATCCATAAGGAAATTCTTGAACCTGTGCTAGGAAGATGACCTGCATTAGAAATCATTGATAACTCCTTCGTGCTCTTCTCTGTTGATATCTGTTTAATATCTTGCACTTGTTTTGGAGTGTCTAAAAGAATTTGAGAACTTTTTGGAGTAGGTGGCTCGGAATTTGTCTGAAGTCGTTGATCCTGTTTAGCAAGATTCCTATCCGTCTGATCTAGAATTTCTCTATAGTAATCATCCGCCTGCTGCTTTTCTTGCATTTTCAGTTTAGTCACTAAACGGTTGTAGTTCACTTGAGTAGCAGCTTGTGCCGTTTGCAAGTTGCTCAACTGCTCAATTGCCGCAAGTTGCGCTGCTTCCTTGGCTTTCACCTTTTGTTCAGCTGCTTCTAGCACCTCTTCAGCTTTGGAAAGTTGTTCTTCAGCTTGAACCAAATTCGACACTTTACTCTTTGCTTCCATCACTGCTGTTTGAGCTTTGACGAGTTGTTCCTGAGCAGTATCCCTTTTTTCAATAGCATCAGCAAGCGTACTAGTAGCATCTTTAAGCAAAGCTTCTTCTTTGGAAACATCTGCTTGTGCAGCAGTCAAGTTCTTTTGTGCAATAGAAAGGGCATCCCTAGCTTTTGATAAAGCCTTCACTTTATCATCCTTTTCCCTTTCAACGTTATTAGCAGTTGTTTGTGCTAACCTCAAGGCCTCTTTATCAGTTTCTAACTGATTTTTAGCTTCTTCTAAAGCTTGTTTAGCTTGTTCAAGCCCAAGAGGTGTTTGCGCTGCTTCATCAAAGGCTGTTTGAGCTTGAGTGGCTACTAACTGAGCTTGTTCAAAAACTGTTTTTGCATTTTCCTTATCAGCTTGAGCTTGATTATTTGCAGCCTGAGCTACATCAAAGGCTGTCTGAGCTTGTTCAAGCTTTTCTTGATTTGCTTCCCCAGATTTTCCACCAATTGGCGTCGCGTCAAAATTGTTTTTACTAGCATATTTCACCTGATCTTCCGAAACCATCGTGAAATGAGATACTGTAATATCGTTCTCCATTGAGAAATCAACGCCTAGATAATTCTTTTGACCTCCTGTATTCAAACCAGAAATAGATTTAGCATGCACCCACTCATAGCCATTATACATGAATTCAACTAATGAAAAATAAATATCACGTTTCATATCTGCAACACTCATTTGAGAAGTGTTTGCCTTCCAGATATATGCATTTTCGTAATATTGAATCCCTTCTTGTTCTTGTTCAGAACTAGTTGTAACCAGTCCATACTCACGCGCAACTCGGTTAATACCCCATGCGTCATGATGGTAACGATTCATCAAATCCCAAGACCAATTATCATTTTTATATTCACGAGCTACTTTATCCGCAAATTCAAGTGCTGAAGGAGTAACAACTACCTCGCCCGTCCCCATTTGCGAACGAATTTGGTTAATCAATTCTGCTGTAAACTGAGATATTTCCAAACGGACATCATAAGGAATATTATTTGTATCTATCAGCGTTTTACTATCATTTGGGTCTGCTACATAATTGTTAAAAGATTTAGCCTTATCATTTACAGCTGTCAAGGTAGCTTCAATCTGACTAATCTGTGACTGCGGAGTATTTGGATCTGCCAACTGTTTTAAAGCAGCAATATATTCTGGAGTCATATAGAACGTATTCTTAGTATTAGATGTAACTGGAGCACCTGTATTCTTAGCTGCACTCAATGTAGCTTTTGCTGTTTCAAGTGCTGACTGTGTCTTTTCTGCTTTTGCACTAGCATCATCAAATGCTTGCTTACTTGTTAATACTGCATCATCAGCCTTACTCTTATTAGCAGTTGCTTCAGCTAATTTCTTCTGACGTTCTTCATCTGATTGATTGGCCTTTTCTACACCTTGTTGAGCTTTATCAACCGCGGTTTGACTGGCAGCGACTTTCGTTTTTGCTTGTTCAAGGTTTGTATCCGCGTCAGATGTTGACTCTGTCAATGTTGACTGTGCAACATCAACATCTTGTTGAGCTTGGGTTGCTTTTTCAGCTTCCCCTTTTTCCTTCTCTTTTGCAGTGGCTAAGGATTGAGCTTGATGATCCACTTGCGACTGTGCTTCTTCAAGCTCAGTCTTGCTACTTGCCAGATTGGCTTCTGCTTTTTTTTCTTCATCCAACTTGGTCGCTAGGTCTGATTGCGCTTCTTTTAATGCAGTAGGCGCAGATTCTACAGCCTCTTTTGCTACATCAACACTCTGCTGAGCTATCTTCAGTTCATCTTTGGCTGTAGCTGTGGATTGTCTAGCCTCCTCTACATTCCTTTGAGCTTCCGACACTACTCGATTTACACGATCAAAGTCTGCTTTTGCTGCATCTACTTCACCTTGTGTAACGTTAGAAACAGGTGATTGTTTTTCTTCTCTTTGAGAACTCGTGTTCTCTCCTGAAGGCGTTGAGTTTTCACGCACTTGATCCGCTTTAACACCTTTCGTAAAGAAAATCGAAAGAGCAACTGCACTTATTGAAAATGCACTGAGCATTTTTTTAAACATAAAATATTCTCCTTTAATTTTTATCATTAGGAAAAATGACTAAATTATTTTATCATGTTTACCTTTATCAAGAAAGACGTCAAGTATTAAATATAGCGTATTTATTTGAAAATCAAAGAAATTGTCATTAAATTGTCATTTATTTTTTTCTAAAAATCCTCATAAAAACGGGAATCTTTCAAGGAGGACATTTTTATAAATGGTTCTTCTTGACAATCTTTTTACTTTTTTTTACATTTTAAAGACGAGTTTTAAAAAACGGTATATTATTTAATTATTTACTTTTTTAGTTGACAATCATTTTTCTTTATTTGAGTCAGTTAGCTCTATCCTGTTATAAATATTTAATATATACTTCTGCAAAATAAAAAACAAACTTCATCTAGAAGCTTGTTTTTTCTGAACCTTACTCTAAAATCGTTTATTTACTTTTTAAATATAGTGCTAGGCTATGATACGGTTTCAGAAGGATTTTTTCTGATACTTCTACATCTTCATAGTTTGAAATCAGAATCTGTCCATTTTGGTAGACCACTGGCAAGTCGATTTCCACTTCTGTAGCATAAAAGTTATTGAGGACCAGTAACTTTTCATCCTCATACTGACGTTCAAAAGCGTAGACTTGCTTACTGTCTTCAAAGGCTGGTTTGTAGCTTCCTTCTGAAATGATTGGCATTTCTTTACGAAGTCGAATCAAGTTTTGGTAGAAGGTGAAAATTGGGCCTTGGATGTCATTTTCTACGTTGATATCTTTATAGGATTTACCAGTTTTCAACCATGGAGTGCCTGTTGAAAATCCTGCATTTTCTGAAGCATCCCACTGCATGGGAATGCGTGAATTATCTCGTGACTTAGCCTGAATAATCTGGAAGGCTTCTTGCTCACTTTTCCCTTCTTTTAAGAGCGTCTGATAAGCATTGATAGACTCGACATCCACATAGTCAGTCATGGAATCATAGCCTGGGTCAACCATGCCAATTTCCTCACCCATGTAGATATAAGGTGTCCCACGTGACAGGTGAATGCTGGCAGCCAGCATAGTCGCCCCTTCCTTGCGGAAATGTTGAATATCGACAAAACGATTTAAGGCTCGTGGTTGGTCGTGATTGTTCCAGAAAAGAGCGCTCCAGCCGTTTTTGTCACTCATTTCCTTGCCCCAGCTATGGTAAAGACTTTTCAACTCTTCAAAATCAAAGGGAGACAAGGTCCACTTCTGCCCATCCTTGTAGTCCACCTTGAGATGATGGAAATTAAAGGTCATGGATAATTCTTGACGGTCAGGTGACGAATAGAGGACACAGTTTTCCATGGTGGTAGAAGACATTTCTCCAACAGTCATAAAACTATCATCTGATCCAAAAGTGGCTTGGTTCATCATGCGTAAATAGTCATGAACAATAGGCTTGTCTGTGTAAGCTGGCTTCCCTTCATTTTCAGGACAATCCACTAAAACCTCATCCTTACCGATCAAATTGATCACATCAAATCGGAAACCTTTGACTCCCTTGTCTCGCCAGAAATTAACAACCTTGAAAAGCTCCTTGCGGACATTGGGATTGCGCCAGTTAAGGTCAGCCTGGGTCTCATCAAAGAGGTGGAGGTAATATTTTCCCGTATCCCCGAAAGGCGCCCAGGCAGAGCCGCCAAACTTAGACTGCCAATCTGTCGGTTGGTCTTGGATGAAGAAAAAGTCTTGGTAGTACTGGTCGCCAGCTAGGGCTTTCTGAAACCATTCGTGTTCTGTCGAGCAATGATTGAGCACCATGTCCAGCATAAAGTCAATCTTGTGCTCTTTGCCGACACGGACCATCTCCTCAAAATCAGCCATATCACCAAAAAGAGGATCCACTGCCATATAATCTGAAATATCGTAACCATTATCCCGTTGGGGGCTTGGATAGAATGGATTGAGCCAGACCATATCCACTCCCAGTTTGGCTAGATAGGGGATTTTTTCGATAATCCCACGGAAATCCCCAATACCATTTCCAGTGGTGTCTTTGTATGATTTTGGATAGATTTGATAGACTACTTTTCTTTTATCAAGTGCCATCTGTTTCTCCTTTTCTGATAAAAGGGAGGAACTGATGTTCCTTCCCTGTTTGTACTATTTCGATTAGATTCGTGTAGCGACCATGAGAGCTTCCCCAGCTTGGATAGTTGTTGGATAAGTTCCAGTAATAGTCGCTGTATAAGCATCTTGGTTCGTGATGATAACAGGAGTTTCTGTCACGAGACCTGCAGCCTTAATGACATCCATATCAAAACGAATCAATTTCTGACCTACTGTGACGTGGTCTCCTTGGGCTACAAGACTTTCAAAACCTTTGCCATCAAGACCGACTGTATCCATACCGATATGGATGAGCAATTCCACCCCCTCATCAGAGACAATACCGATGGCATGCTTGGTAGGGAAAAGAACCGTCACCGTCCCATTGACTGGAGCAGTCAACTCACCTTGGCTTGGTTCAATGACTAGACCTTGTCCCATGACACCTGATGCAAAAACAGGATCCGTCGCTTGACTCAATTCTTTCACTTGACCAGTAAGGGGGCTGACAATTTCTACTGGGGCAAGGGTTACTGGTTCATGACTGACAAATTCTGCCTCTTCTTGGGCAACGAATTCTGCCTGTAAGGCTGTATCATCCTCTGTCTTTGTAAAGAGGCCTACCTTGCGGAAGAAGAAAGTCAAGAGCATTGGTACAACAATAGCAACTAGCATGGTTCCTGCAAACGGCAGCATGTATTGAGGTTGAATAGAGAGGATACCTGATAAACCTCCGATACCAATAGAAGCCGCAGTTACATTGAATGTAACGGACAACATACCTGCAAGGGCTGAACCAATCATCCCAGCTACAAATGGATAGATGTATTTGACATTGACCCCAAAAAGAGCTGGTTCTGTAACACCGAGATAGGCTGAAATGGTTGCAGGAAGTGAAATCTGAGCCTCACGCTCATCATGACGATGCATGAAATAATAGGCAAATACAGCAGAACCTTGAGCAATATTAGAAAGTGCAATCATTGGCCAGAGGGCAGTTCCACCAGCATCCGCAATCAATTGTGTATCGATGGCATTGGTCATATGGTGCAAACCAGTGATGACAAACGGAGCATAGAGGGCACCAAAAATCGCACCGAAGAGCCATTTAACTGGACCAGTCAAACCTGCCAAGACAATTGCTGAGAGTCCTTGACCAATTGTCCAACCGATTGGTCCCAAGACAGTGTGAGCCAAAATCAAAGCTGGAATTAAAGACAAGAAGGGTACAAAAATCATGGAAATGACTTCTGGTATACGCTTGCGCCAGAAAATTTCAAGATAAGACAGACTCAAACCTGCAAGCAAGGCTGGGATAACTTGAGCCTGATAACCAATACGATTAACAGTAAAGTATCCAAAATTCCATACCCAGTTGGCTGCGATTTCTGATGCAGGTGTTGAAGCTACTGCATAGGCATTGAGCAACTGAGGTGAAACCAAACAGATCCCGAGAACAATTCCCAAGATTTGACTGGTTCCCATCTTACGAGAGACAGACCAGGTAATCCCTACTGGCAAGAACTGGAAGATCGCTTCACCAGGCAACCAGAGGAAGTGATTAACCCCTGCCCAAAACGGAGAGGATTCTGTGATGGTCTTACCATCCAACATAGACCAATGCACACCTTCCAAGACATTACGGAAACCGAGGATCAATCCTCCGACTATCAAGGCTGGAATAATCGGTGTAAAGATTTCTGCTAGAGTGGTCATGATACGTTGAAGCACGTTTTGATTGCTCTTAGCTGCAGATTTGGCTGCTTCTTTGGAAACACCCTCAATGCCTGAAACAGCTGTAAAATCATTATAAAAAATCGGCACGTCATTCCCAATAATCACCTGAAATTGACCCGCGTTGGTAAAGGTCCCTTTGACGGCTGGAATCGACTCGATGACCTTGACATTGGCCTTCTTTTCGTCTCCGAGAACAAAGCGCATCCGTGTCGCACAGTGGGTAACAGCAGTGACATTCTCCTTGCCTCCGATTGCTTGAAGCAGATCTTTGGCTTCTTGTTCAAATTTTCCCATTTGATTCTTCTTATACCTGTCAAAGCAAGCTTGACTTGATAGTTCTATTGTAAACGATACCAAACTTGTATGCAACTTGTTTGCTATAAAAAGAGGATATTTTTGGATATTTTCTAGCACTTGTATGGCAAAATAGATACAAGTGTGTATAGAATAAGATTCAAAACTCATTTAAGGAAGCAATATGAAGAAATACCAACAATTATTTAAGCAAATCCAAAAAACCATTCAAAACGAGACTTACGCTGTCGGAGATTTCCTCCCCAGTGAGCACGAACTCATGGATCAGTATCAGGTGAGCCGTGACACCGTCCGAAAAGCTCTGTCCCTCCTCCAAGAGGAAGGATTGATCAAAAAGATAAGGGGGCAAGGTTCTCAAGTCGTCAAAGAAGAAACGGTAAATTTCCCTGTCTCTAACCTAACCAGCTACCAAGAACTGGTTCAGGAACTTGGGCTGCGCTCGAAAACCAATGTCGTCAGTCTTGACAAGATCATTATCGATAAAAAGTCCTCACTGATAACCGGCTTTCCAGAGTTTCGGATGGTGTGGAAGGTAGTCCGCCAGCGTGTGGTGGATGATTTGGTATCGGTTCTAGATACGGACTATCTGGATATGGAACTGGTCCCAAATCTCACTCGCCAAATCGCTGAGCAGTCTATCTACTCGTATATAGAGGACGACCTCAAACTCCTTATTGATTATGCTCAGAAGGAAATCACCATTGACCACACTAGCGATCGAGACAAGATTCTCATGGATATTGGCAAAGACCCTTATGTCGTTTCAATCAAGTCAAAAGTCTATCTCCAAGACGGGCGCCAGTTCCAATTCACCGAAAGTCGCCATAAATTAGAAAAATTTCACTTTGTTGACTTTGCCAAAAGACATCCGAAATAAACACTTACAGTTGGGGATACTATCAACTGTTTTTTAGTAGTAAATAATCTAGTTGATAGTTGGAAAAGAGGCACTACTTGCTACTTATTCTACTATTTTAAGAAAAAACAACAGCAAATATGTATCTTGCTAAAAAGCTCTTGACAAATGCTAAGCGACCATTAGAATGGGAGGTGAGGAGATAAATAGAAACAAAATAAACGAAACTGCTTCATAAAATGTAAGCGGTTTCGAATACACAAAGGAGGGTTTTATGAAAAAACACTTTTGGGAGAAATCCTGTCGCTATAGCATCCGAAAGCTGACGGTTGGGACTGCTTCTGTTTTACTGGGGGCCGTTTTTCTAGTCAACCACACTGTAGCCGCAGACAGTGTTGAGGTTAAGCAAACTGAACCAACCTCTGTCGAAGCTATCACTAAGCCTGATAGTGAGCCCAAAGCAGCTGAAGCGACTGAAACTACAAATCCGTCTCTAGCCGAAAGTCCAGTAGTTTCCGAAAGCAAGCCAGCTGTGGAGACTCAGACAACAAATAGTCAAGCTAGTGAAGAAGCCATTGTAGAAGCTAAAGAAAATAAGGAACCTGAAAAAACAGATCAGCCGGTGACAAAGCAAGAAAACTATCAACTCAACTACGATCAACCAACAGCTCCCTCCTATGATGGATGGGAAAAACAAGCCCTCCCTGTCGGAAATGGAGAAATGGGAGCCAAGGTTTTCGGACTCATTGGGGAAGAGAGAATCCAGTACAACGAAAAGACCCTCTGGTCAGGAGGACCACAACCCGATAGCACCGACTATAATGGAGGAAACTACAAGGATCGTTACAAGGTCTTAGCAGAGATACGTAAAGCCCTCGAAGCTGGCGACCGCAAAAAAGCAAAACAGCTCGCTGAACAAAATCTAGTTGGACCAAACAACGCCCAGTATGGACGTTACCTAGCCTTTGGAGATATCTTCATGGTCTTTAATAACCAGAAGAAAGGACTAGATACTGTAACTGATTATCACCGTAATCTGGATATCACTGAAGCCACTACGACCACTTCTTACACCCAAGATGGGACCACCTTCAAACGCGAAACCTTCTCCAGCTATCCTGATGATGTCACTGTGACCCACTTGATCAAAAAAGGAAACAAGACACTTGACTTTACCCTTTGGAACAGCTTGACAGAAGACTTGCTTGCTAATGGCAACTACTCTTGGGAATATTCCAACTATAAGAATGGTCATGTCACTACAGATGCAAACGGAATCCTTCTAAAGGGAACTGTCAAAGATAACGGCCTCAAATTTGCATCCTATCTAGGAATTAAAACGGATGGAACAGTTACTGTTCAGAATGAGACACTAACCGTTACAGGCGCAAGTTATGCAACCCTCTACCTCAGCGCCAAAACAAACTTTGCTCAAAATCCTAAAACCAACTATCGAAAAGACATTGACCTCGAAAAAACAGTTAAAGGGATTGTAGAAGCTGCTAAGGCCAAAGACTACGAGACACTTAAAAAGGCCCATATCAAGGACTATCAAAGTCTCTTTAACCGCGTTAAACTAAACCTAGGCGGAAACAAGACTGCTCAAACGACAAAAGAGGCCCTTCAAGGCTATAACCCAGAAAAAGGGCAAAAATTGGAAGAACTCTTCTTCCAATACGGACGTTATTTACTCATCAGTTCGTCTCGTGATCGGACAGATGCTCTTCCTGCCAACCTACAAGGAGTCTGGAATGCCGTAGACAATCCACCTTGGAACGCTGACTACCACCTCAATGTCAATTTGCAAATGAACTACTGGCCTGCCTATATGAGCAATCTAGCTGAAACAGCCAAGCCAATGATTAATTACATTGACGACATGCGCTATTATGGCCGTATCGCTGCCAAGGAATACGCTGGCATCGAATCCAAAGACGGCCAAGAAAATGGTTGGCTGGTCCACACCCAGGCGACACCATTTGGCTGGACTACGCCTGGTTGGAATTACTATTGGGGTTGGTCTCCAGCTGCTAATGCTTGGATGATGCAGAACGTCTATGATTACTACAAATTCACCAAGGATGAGACTTATCTCAAAGAAAAGATTTATCCAATGCTCAAGGAAACAGCTAAGTTCTGGAACTCCTTCTTGCACTATGACCAGGCCAGTGACCGTTGGGTATCTTCTCCATCCTACTCACCAGAACACGGAACCATCACCATCGGAAACACCTTTGACCAATCGCTAGTCTGGCAGCTATTCCACGACTACATGGAAGTTGCTAGACATCTGAATGTCGACCAAGACTTAGTTACAGAGGTCAAGGCTAAATTTGACAAACTCAAACCCCTCCACATCAACAAAGAGGGGCGCATCAAGGAATGGTACGAGGAGGACAGTACCCAATTCACAAATGAAGGGATTGAAAATCACCACCGCCACGTTTCCCATCTAGTTGGTCTCTTCCCAGGTACACTCTTTAGCAAGGACCAAGCCGAATACCTAGAAGCTGCGCGTGCTACCTTGAACCACCGTGGAGATGGTGGGACTGGTTGGTCTAAGGCCAATAAAATCAATCTATGGGCTCGTTTGCTGGACGGTAACCGTGCCCATCGCTTGCTCGCTGAACAGCTCAAGTATTCAACCCTAGAAAACCTTTGGGATACCCACGCGCCTTTCCAAATCGACGGAAACTTTGGGGCAACCAGTGGAATGGCAGAAATGCTCCTCCAATCTCATACTGGCTATATTGCACCATTGCCAGCCCTTCCTGATGCTTGGAAAGACGGTCAGGTTTCTGGCTTGGTTGCTCGAGGAAACTTTGAAGTCAGCATGAAGTGGAAAGATAAAAATCTGCAAAGCTTGTCCTTCCTTTCAAATGTAGGTGGAGACTTGGTTGTAGATTATCCAAATATCGAAGCCAGCCAAATCAAGGTCAATGGCAAACCAGTCAAGGCAACGATCCTTAAAGATAATCGTATCCAACTGGCAACACAAAAAGGTGACGTCATTACCTTTGAACACTTCCCTGGTCGTGTAACCAGTCTAACAGCCGTTCGACAAAATGGAGTCACTGCCGAACTCACCTTTAACCAAGTAGAAGGCGCTACCCACTATGTCATCCAAAGACAAGTGAAAGACGAAACTGGCCAAACCTCTGCGACCAGAGAATTTGTAACTAATCAAACCCACTTTATTGACCGGTCACTCAATCCTCAACATGCCTACACCTATACTGTCAAGGCTATGCTGGGCGAGCTTGCCACACAAGTCTCTGAACAGGCCATTGTAGAAACCCCTAGTGAATTGATGGATGACCGAGACGTTCGTATCCAGTACGGAGCTGCCTTTGGAAACTGGGCGGACTCAGAATTATTTGGAGGAACTGAGAAATTTGCTGACCTTTCAAAAGGAGACTACACAGACGAAGACCTCACTGCCACCATTCCTTTCACTGGCGTTGGTATCGAAATCTATGGACTGAAATCATCTGAACTAGGTCTTGCCACTGCTAAAATTGATGGCAAAGAGGTCGGCGAACTTGATTTCCATACTGCTGGAGCAACTGAAAAAGGTAGTCTCATCGGTCGCTTCTCAGGATTATCTGACGGACCTCACACATTGACTCTTCGTGTTAAACGTGAGCACAAAGGACGTGGTAGTGAGCGCTCGAAAATTTCCTTAGACTACTTCAAGATCCTAGCAGGAGCAGGAAATACGATTGAAAAAATGGATGATCGTGATTCGCGCATCCAGTATGGTTCCCAGTTTAAGGACTGGTCTGACCCTGAACTCTACGGAGGTACGGAAAAATACGCGGACATCCACAACAGTGACTCTAGTGCAGCTTCAGAAGCTCAGGCAACTATTTCCTTTACAGGGACAGGCATTCGTATTTATGGCTTGAAGAGCCTTGCCCTTGGACGAGCACGTGTTACACTAGATGGCAAAGAAATGCCAAGTCTAGACTTCTACACTTCAGGTGCAACTGAAAAGAGGGCTTTTATTGGCGAATTTACAAACCTTACTGACGGTCCGCACACCCTGACACTACAAGTTGACCCAGATTCGCCAGAAGGTCGCAAGAAAATCTCTCTAGACTCCTTTGATATCATCAAAGCCCCTGCTGTTGGTATAGATAGCCCTAGCATCGCGCCTCTTAAGGAAAATGACAAAACCATTTCCTTAACCCTACCAGCTGGAGACTGGGAAGCCATCGCTGTAACCTTCCCAGGTGTCAAAGATCCTCTCGTTTTGCGTAAGGTAGATGAAACGCATCTGGTTACCAGTGGAGATCAGACTATCCTATCAATCCAAGACAATCAAGTTCAAATCCCAATCCCTGACGAAACCGATCGCAAAGCTGGAAATGCCATTGAAGCTTATACCATTCAAGGAAATACCACAAGCAGCCCTATCGTAGCCGTCTTTACTAAAAAGGATGAAAAGAAAGTCGATGAGAAGCGACCAACTACAAGCAAGGGGGACGAACCAGCTCCTACTGTTGAAATTCCGGAATACACTAAACCTATCGGGACTGCAGGGCAAGAAGTGCCACCCACTATAGATAAGCCTAAATACACTGAGCCTATCGGGACTGCAGGGCAAGAAGTGCCACCTGCTGTAGAAATTCCTGAGTACACTGAACCTATCGGAATGGCCGGACAAGAAGAGTCTCCTACTGTAGAAAAGCCTGAATACACCGAACCGATCGGAACTAGTGGAGATCAGGCCACTCCAACCCTTAGCCTTCCTGACTATCCAGTTCAAGTCTTGAAAGATAAGGAAACCGGAGTGGAAATTATTGGTGGAGTCAGTGACTTAGAAGGAATTTCTCACGTTTCTAGCCGACGTGTCCTAGCTCAAGAACTCTTTGGCAAGACCTATGACGCTTACGACCTACAACTTAAAGATCCAACAGATCATAGCTTGCAGCCAAAAGGCTCTGTCTTAGTTCGCTTGCCTATTTCAGCTAGCGTAGAAAATATCTACTACATCACTCCGACCAAGGAGTTGCAAACCCTTGATTTCACCGTTCAAGACGGAAAGGTAGAATTCATCACTAATCATTTCAGTACCTATGCTGTCGTCTATCAAGCAACTGGAACAAGCTCTAACACTGAGGAAAAACCAAGTACTTCAGATGAAGAAGCCTTGGCACACGAGGCTGAACAACTTTCAGCTAGTCCGAGCCTTACTAAAGCTGGAAATCATTCTCCTAAAGAAGAACTTCCAGCAACAGGAGAAGCGTCCAACCCACTCCTCTTCTTAGCAGGACTCAGCCTAGCCCTTACAGCCACTTTTATGTTAAAAGGAAGAAAGGATGACTCCAACTAACCTTTAAACACACAAAAACAGGATGAAGATCACCTTCATCCTGTTTTATTTTGTAATCAAAAGTTAGTTTTACAGTAGGTATAAAAAGGCTAGGGTCAAGAGACTTGCTAGAAGCCCAACTCCCCAAAAGAAGAAGTCAACCTTCCACTCGCTCCAAGGATTGCCCTTGCCTGAGAATCCTCCAAGCTCAAAATGATGATGGACAGGCGTCATACGGAAAATACGCTTTCCACCACTAAGTTTGAAGTAGGTAACCTGCATCATAACAGAGCTTGTCTCAAAGACATAGATAATCCCAATCAGCAAAAGGGTCCATTCTTGGTGGAGGGCCATAGAGATTGCTGCCAACATCCCACCTAGAGCCAAACTTCCCACATCTCCCATGAAAACCTTAGCAGGCTTGTGGTTAAAGACGAAGAAACCTAGCAAACCACCAATCATGGCAAGAATCACAAGAAGGATATCCAGTTGATTTTGCATATAAGCAATCACACCGTAGGCCGATAAGCTAATCACCACTGAAATACTTGCTAAGCCGTCGATCCCGTCCGTCAAATTCACCGCATTTGAAAAGCCAACTAGCCAGAAAAGGGCAAAGAAAATATAGAAAATGCCTAGATGAACTTGGTAGCCAAAGACTGAAAGCATGTCGCCACCACGCTCATAAAAGAGGTAGAAAATCACTCCTCCAAGGAGCTGGAGAGCAAGTTTTTGCTTGGGATTTAAGCCTTCGTTAATTTTACGAAAGACCTTGAGGAAATCATCCAAAAAACCTACCAAACCATACAAAACCAAGATAAACAAAATCATGCCGACATTGTTGGTCAATTGTTGGGTAAAGAGAGCGACAAGGAAGCTCACCACTACTGCAACAATCAGGAAGACAAGACCTCCCATGGTTGGAGTCCCAGCTTTAGCTTGGTGTTGCTTGACATCCTCGTGCATCTGCTGACCCGTAATCTGTGCTTTTCGATAAAATCGGATAAAGGCTGGAATACCTATCAAGGTCAATAGAAAGGCTAGAACCTTAATCTCCTAAAGTTATTTTCATTTTTTTAATGTCTTTGAGGGCTGTATTGGCACGGACACTTTGTTTCTTGACCGTTTTGCCACTACCTTCCCACTCGACTTCTATATTCAGCCATTTGGCAAATGTTTGCA
This sequence comes from Streptococcus sp. oral taxon 064, assembly GCF_001683375.1. Taxonomy (GTDB): domain Bacteria; phylum Bacillota; class Bacilli; order Lactobacillales; family Streptococcaceae; genus Streptococcus; species Streptococcus oralis_S. The sequence goes on from NZ_CP016207.1 coordinate 352,394, forward strand.
CATTTTCATCTGTCCAGCCGTACATATCAGGCATTTCTTCGACCTTATCTGACAGGATCAAGATCTGCTGATTGGCTTCCAAATTATCTCCTTCAGAAACCGAGAGTTCCTTGATCTTGGTTCCTGTTCCGATAACGATTGGTTGGACAAGGTTGCGACGCAATTCCTCTGCTAGGTCACCCGGAGTAAAGTCCTTGGTAGCTGGCATGGCATAGCTTGTCGTCTTGCTGACCTGATCCAAGCTCTTGGCAGTTGACTGAAGATTGAGGGATTCTTTCATAGCAGAAGCTCGCTCAAGGATTGGGTTGGCAAACTCTCCCAGCTGAACACCCGAATAATGCTCTGGCTGTTGCACCGTTACATAGAGGATAAAGTCAGGATTTTCTGCAGGATGCATCGACACAACTGAGAAGATATAGTTGGTTTCACCTGTCAGGTAGCCCCCATTCTTCTCATCGGCAATCTGAGCTGTCCCTGATTTCAGGGCAACATTTTGCCCCGGAACATTGACATTTGGTTTTCCTGTGCTGTGGTTATACATGGTACCGTAGACAGGATCTGTCCCGACCATGACCATGTGCTCCCGAGTAGAGGACGCTGCTGCTTTTGACACAGGATTTCCGACAATTTCCTTTTGAGACTTACGGACAGACTGGTCATTTGGATCATAGAGGGCACTGATAAATTTCGGCTCCAACATAACCCCATCATTAGCAATAGCTGTAAAGGCACGAAGCATCTGAGTCTGGGTAACAGAAATCCCTTGTCCAAATGAACTCATGGCGATATTGACAATGTTATCAGCAGGCAATTGACCTGTGTACTCATCCGCCAGACCAAAACGGGTCGGCACCCCAAACTTAAAGCGGTTAAGGTAGTCCAGCCAAGTTGTATCCCCCATCTTTTGCTCAAGCAAGGTCATCCCGATATTACTTGAGTGGGCAAATCCTTGAGAGAAGGTCATGGTGCCACCACTCGTCAATCCTTCATTGACGTCCCAGTCTCGAATGGTCGCATCAGCTATTTTCAATTCACTGCTGTTAAAGTATTCGCCACCAGGGAAGGTATTGTTGTCAATAGCCGAAGCTAACATCATCACCTTCATGGTTGACCCTGGCTCATAGTTACTTTGATAGAGGATATCACGCCAGACAAAGTCTTTTGTGATGCCATCCTTGGTATCAGCATTAAAGGTTGGCCGTTGGGTCGTAGCCAGGATTTCCCCTGTTTTAGCGCTAACCAAGGTAGCCGTCATATACTTGCCTTTTACCTTTTCCTGAAAGGCATCCATCTGGGTTTCCATAAAGGATTGCAAGGGACTAGAAAGGGTTGTGTACACATCCTTTCCATCTACCGTTTGTTGAGAAGCTTGATCTGTACCCGGAACAATATTTCCCAGACGATCTTTCTCATAGGTGATGATCCCATCTGTACCCGCCAGAATGCTATTTAAGGAACTCTCCAGTCCAGATGTCCCAATCAAACGTTTGGTGCCATCCTCATTTTCATGGAGTTGCGCTAAACCGATAAAGGAAGAAGCAAACTGTCCATTGGGATAACTACGGTTAGGGCTAGTTGTAAAGTCAATCCCCTCAACCCCAGCTGTTTTGAGGTCATTTTTAATAGCCATCATATTGGCATAGGTGATCCCATTTCCCTTGGTACCAAAGGATACCTGTTTTAGATCTGGCTGAGAAAGCTGTTCTTTGACATAGGACTCCTCCATATCCAAATACTTATGGAAAATTTCAGCTACCTTATTAAATTGAGAATCCTCTACATAGAGAATTTTTCCTGTTGCTGACTTGTAGGTCTTGTCAATAACGGCATAGATATTATAAGATGTCGCATCTTCTGCAATAGGTGTTCCATTACGATCGTAGATGGTTCCCCGTTTTGCAGGAATCGTCTTGGTTGTTTGATGGACCTTGTTTGCTTCTTGAACCAAGTCCTTACCAAATTTTTTACCCGTTCCGATAATGACCGCAAAGTTGACCAAAAAGACAGCGAAGAGTATGACAGCCAATAAACTCAGGCTTTTCCCTACTCTTCGACGGTTTTCTTCTGGAGATTTACGGTTACGAACGGCATAACGGATGATTTTTTCTTTCCACTGTTTCATTTCTTACTCCGCTGTTCGGATATTTTCGTTATTCAGCTGCAAATCCTTAGAGTTTGCAATTTCTTTCAAACGTTCTGAACGAATCAATTCATTGACCTCTTGCTTGGCATCGTCTAGCTCTGTTTTCTTTTCTTCGATTTGAGCATTAACCTTGGTCAATTCATTCTGAACTTGTAATAGCTTGGTCTGCATAAACACAACGCTAATTGCCAGGATAATCATTGTTGCAGCAATCGAAACATAGAAAGCCTTTTCCACACGTGAAAAACCTTTAAACTTCGTTTGCAATAACTGGCTTGTTTTTTCGATTCTTTCTGCCATGTTCTTCCTCTTACTTGTGAATTTTTCTAGCCACGCGCAACTTGGCTGAATGCGAACGATTGTTGGCTTCTAGCTCTTCAGCACTTGGCAAGATTGGCTTGCGGGAGACCAATTCCATCTTGGGCTTAAGGTCATCTGGAATGAAGGGCAAGCCTTTGGGAACTTCCACTGTTGAAGCTTCTTTGAATAATTGCTTGGTCAAACGATCTTCCAACGAATGGAAGGTAATGACCGAGATTCTACCATCCAAAGCCAGCATGTCCATGGCCTGCTGGATGGATTCATCTGCAGCGCCCAGCTCATCATTGACTTCGATTCGGATAGCCTGGAAAATCTGCTTGGCAGGGTGCCCCTTTTTCTTGAGTTCCTTAGCAGGCTTGGCCGACTTGATAATCTCTGCCAACTCCGTCGTTGTCTCAATGGGTTTCACCTCACGCGCTTGCTCAATCTTACGGGCAATCTGTTTAGAAAATTTATCCTCACCATACTTGAAAAAGATCCGAACCAGGTCATGATAGTCATAATGATTGACCACTTCATAGGCCGTCAAACTAGCTTCCTGATTCATCCGCATATCCAGTGGCGCATCTTTTTTATAAGAAAAGCCACGCTCACGCTGATCCAGCTGAGGACTGGACACTCCCAAGTCATAACAAATTCCATCAATTTCCTGGACACCAGCCTCCTGCAAACGTGCCTGCAAATGACGGAAGTTATCCTTGATAAAGGTTACCATCCCCTTTTCGATATAGGGTGCCAACCGATTTTGCGCATTGTCAATGGCATTCTGGTCCTGGTCAAAGGCATAGAGATGCCCTTTTTCGCTCAATTTACTTAATAAATATTCGCTATGGCCTGCTCCGCCCAAAGTCGCATCAACGTAGATACCGTCAGGTTTCACGTCAAGCATATCAATCGTTTCATGAAGCAAGACCGTTACATGATGAAATTCTTTTGTCATATCTTATCTATTTTACCACAAATCTGACCAGCTTGCACTTGTCAGACAAGGCTAAGTTTCTTCGAAAAAAATTCTCAAAAATATGTCATATATACTTGACATCTCATCCTCAAAAGAATATAATGTAGTCAAATATATACGACATATCAGAAAGGAGACCCTATGAATCGTGTCAAAGAATTCCGCAAGGAACTGGGCATTTCCCAGCTCGAGCTCGCCAAAGATATCGGTGTCTCGAGACAGACCATCAACATGATTGAAAACGACAAGTACAATCCAACCCTGGAACTCTGTCTCAATCTCGCCCGCAGCCTCCAAACTGACCTTAACAGTCTCTTTTGGGAAGACGATTTTTAAAAAAGGAGCAAACAAATGAAAAAAGAAACTCTCACTGACAAACTCATCAAACGCACATACGGCATTTCTGGCCCCCTTGACGAACACAAACGGCGCGAGGCCGATCGTATCGGGAATCAGGTCTTTATCGTTCTCTTTTATCTCATGATATTTGGCAACCTCATCCCCTTTGTCCTTGCTTATAAATACCCGCAAATTGTCGCTATCGGCTATCCTCTCGTGGTATTTGGCATTTCGATGATGGCTGCCCTCTATGTGGTCTCTCAAACCAAGAAAACGGGCATCACAGCTATTGACCCCGAAATGTTAAGCAAGAAAGAAAGTAAACAACTGCATTTTCCTGGTCTAAAAGCCGGTCTAATCTATGGCATGGGCATGTTCTTTGGAATACCGCTTCTGAATGTCCTAACCGATGATAGCAAGGATTATCTTGGTTCTCTTTTAAATACAGGGCATTTTGTATCAACTATCCTAGCTACCCTCTTCTTCGGAGTGACCATACAAATTATCGTCTCTCTGCGCATTCGAAAAGCCAAGAAAGATCGAGAAGACGACTAGGAGGTACCTTATGAAATCACTAGCTAGACTACTGATCAGTCATGTTTTTATCAGTATCTTTGTTACCTTTTTCCTACTTTCTGGACATATTGAGCATCCTTTCTTGATTATCTTTCTTTTATTCCTTCCTGTATTGAACAAGGGACAGAGATTCCAGAAAATCCAATCAAAAAAAATACGTCTTCTAAACGCATCTCTCTGTTTTATCCTCGTATCCTTTCCACAACTTTTAACAAATCCTATGGATTGGAGATACCTGGTATTTCTAATAATCTGTATCATTTTTAGTTTGGTTTACTTCTATACTCTCTATCAACTCTTTAAAGAAATCAATCAAAAATCGCTCATTTAGGAGGTTACTCCCATGAAAAAAGAAGATCTCACCACTCGATTACTCAAACTATTCTTTCACATACAAGGCCCCTTTGATGAATGCCGCCAAGAGATGATTTACAAGGCTTGTGCCCGTGCCTTGATCCAAATCGTATACTCCTCTCTCCTACTCTTCTTGTTCTATCTCCTATTTGGACGCTTCATAGAGTTGGTTCGAGATGCCATGCCCTACCTCTATTTTGGACTTATCTTCGTCCTCGCATCTAGGGCGAGACTAGCAGTTCGCAACTTACATTTGGACAAGGATGACCCGTCCGAAATCCATCACAAAAGCTACAGCAAAAGTCAAATCAACCTTCGTAGTTGGGGTGTATTCATCAGTATTCCAATTGGCTTGTTTGTCTTATCAGCCTTTCACAAACTCTTTGTTCAGCGTCTTCCCCTCAATACCTTTTGGGACAATCTCTTCCATTTCGATAAAACGCTCCCTTTACTAATCTTGAGTTTGGGAATTGGTGCCATCTTTGGAACCATGACCTATGCCTTTTTATCGGAACACGTTAAAAAATAGAGCAAGATTCGCTAATTTCTCATTTTATAGGCAAAGAATCCCACCTAGTTCGTTCTAGGTGGGGTTTCCTCTTCAATTCATAGGATATTTTCCAAAATATCTACTGACCCTCGTCACCAATTCTCCCACTGGGTTTCAATCTTGACCTCACCATAGTTACTTGGCGAGTACTTGCTGTCATAAATGGAACACCAGTCTTTCAAGACTTTCTGGTTGACGATTTTATCATAGTCTTGCTCTAATTCTTCTTTAGAAATATTATATTTTCTGAGATATTCTCTTATTTTTTCTTCATCCTCTAGATATTGACCTGGTTGCCTTGGCTCTTCAAAAATCGCAAGCCCTTTTTTGAGAATTTTCTTTTTTATATTATAGTGTGCTGAATACCATAGAGTAATATCCGAATTAATCCTTTTTTCAAAACGTATCGTCATCCCTTTGATACCTTCTCCAAAATTAAAGCTAATACTTATATCTTTATAGTCTCCAAGACGAGTTTGATACTTCCCAGAAGGGGTGTATGCAAAGTATTCACTATCATTAGGCCAAACTTCTCTGATTTCAAAGCCATCTATTTTTCTTAAAATATTATTTGACCGATAGGTTTTCTCAGTTTCTTGGTAAATCTCATCAAAAATGTTTTTAGGTTGACGCACAAAAAAGTAAAAACAGGATGATATGATTATCACGAATAAGACTACTAGGCCTAGGATTTTCTTCATATTATCACCAATTCTCCCACTGGGTTTCAACCTTGACATCGCCATAGTTGCTTGGCGAGTACTTACTGTCATAAATCGAACACCAATCTTTCAGGACTCTCTGATTGATGATTTCGTCGTAGTAAGAGTCCAAGTCCTTGGCAGTGACACCGTACTGCTCTAGGTAGGATTTTACCTCCGATTGATCATCAATATATACTTTGGAATTATTTTCTTTTTTTATTATAGTGGCTTCTTTACTCAAAACACCTAATTTATAATTGTAGCTTCCCCATATTTTTACACTAACATTAGAAGATAGGCTTCTTTCAGAGTAAATAAATAAAACCTTCTGTGAGCTTCGAAAATTAAACCCAATTTTAATCTCAGAATAATCTGACGGTGTTTTCTCTTTGTTGTATAATCCGAACGGAGTATACAAAATATTAGGGTCATCACTTGGCCAAACTGCTCTGATTTTAAACCCATCTATATGCCTTAAAATATTATTTGAGCGATATGTTTTCTCTGTCTCCTGGTAGATTTCATCAAAAATATTTTTAGGTTGTTTAGGAAAAAAGTAAAAACAAAATAATACAACTAGTAAGACTAAAGCTAATATACTGAATATTTTCTTCATCATCATTCTCCTACTCCGCCATGGCTTCCAAGCGATTTAAAAATGTCGATACTTCTGGATAGTTACTTTCGATATATGCTTTAATGGCGTCTTCACCTTTTTCCATAACCTCTAATGGAAGGATGCTAGCATAAATAGTACTTCTAACTTCTTTCCAATCCTTATTTTTTAAGAATTCTCTTTCTCTAAGAGTCGAATCCTTTTGAAGGTCAGCATAGTAAGAAGATATGGCTTGATCATAGGATTGCCCCTTCTGCATGCGGCCGATAAGATTGACCGAGTCCAAATCCGCCTTGTAATCATCCTCGCCAATACTTGGTTTCATATCCGTAGCATTTTTAGTCGTGTCTCCCTCCCATCCAGAAAGATCTTTGACATTCTCTCTACCGCCATAGACATCAGCTAACTGAACTTGATTAGGATTAAGGTGAGTCGCCATAGTGATGGATTGGTGGGTAAAGTCTGCATGGCCTGCTCCATTGTTAGAATAGGCCTTGAGCTTTGAATCCCAAAATTGGTCAAAACCTTCTGTAGTCTCATAAATTTTTTTATAATTTTCAAAACTTTTATCATAAAATTCTTTATTCTTTGTTTTCAGTGTATCAGCATCAAAATAAGTTCCCCCGACCATTTCATGTTGCAGTCTAAGATTATAAATCAATTTTTTTGCATCTTTTACATCTTCAATTCCAAGTTCTTTAAAAATTTCAAGAAGCGGTTTTTCTACTGTTCTTGATTTTCCTGTAATCGAGCTGCCGCCTGTCAGCTTATAAAAATATTTTTTCAAATGTCCCGCAGTTTCTTTCCACCTAAAGTCATTATAGTTTGCCGCACCGACGACTCGCAAAAAGATATAGTCACGGAACTCTTGACTGGAGGTTGGGAATTTCTTATCTATCCCTTGCTTGATGGTCAAGAGTTGTTGGGCTGTCTCTGCGTCAAAGCCGTATTCTGCCATCATGGTTTGGACAAAGGCCTTCTCTTGACGGCTGAGCTTCAAGTCCTTTGTATCAGCATAGGCAGTCAGCTAGTTGGCCCAAGTCAGGTCAGATGGGACTTTAAAGACGCCTTTCTTTGCATCCCAGCTCGATTCGATCTGGCCCAGTCCGCGACTCAACTGCACGTCAATACTGTCTAGATCATCGAAAAGTCCTCCTGAATAGCTATCATAGGCACGCAGGTCTTTCAAAATCGTTTCATAGACACGTTTATTCGCGTGGTGTCCTCTCATGAGCTCCACATTACTACGTCTCAATCTCCCTTTTTCTTCGCTATCCATGGTCAAGGAAGAAAGGGATTGGTTGACTTCATCTAGATAGGCGATCATTTGCTCTTCCTGACGGATCTTATCAAGCAGATCATCCTCGCGCCAACTCTTGCTGTCGACCATACTTTGGTAGTCTGCTGGTAATTTCTTGATGGCTTGAGAGAAGGTTTCAGCATAGAGCTGTCCCCCTTTGCTCAAGGGTAGCAAGACACTTGCAAAAAAACTTCTAGCCGAATCATAAGCGTCGCCCTTTAGACTCTCCGTATCCTCTGAAAACTTTTGGATGGCTGATTGCAAGGCTTGATAAGCCTCCACCTGAGATTGACACATGGTCGCTACACTTGAACTTTGTAGTTGTGATTGTTCCAAATACATATCAATGCCCATGACGTGTCTCCTCCTCTCTTTCTAGTTCCTTGCGTCTTTCATAGTAAACCGCATCCAAGTCTCCCTCTAACCGGAACTTTTCTTTCTTCAAATCATCCATGTGGTAGGTGAGGTCCTCAAAGATTTGGTTTTTGAGTTGGTTTCTTTGCAGGAGCGTTTCTTCCAACTGTCCTGCATATCGGCTCTGATAGGCTGCCTCCCACAATCACTTTGATAACGGTGGCTGGCTCTATCATATCCTTCAAAGGTTTCTATCAGTTTTTTAGTGCGGTAGTTCTCTTTTCCATTGTCTTCTAGCTGGTACAAGAGTTCTCGCTCTCTGTTCTTCAACTCATCTAACGTGCTCATGTATGACTCCTAAAACCATTGGCACCCGCTTCATCTAGCGCCTCAAAATCGCTCGCTACAGAGTGAAGTCGTTCGGAAGTTAGGGTGACAGCGGCTGTTATCTGACTAGCTAGATTTTGATCCTTTGTCAGACATTGATGAGCCTTGTTATTCCCTTGAAAGGTCGTTAAGTCATCCTGACTAGCCGCAGCGATCGCTGTTAACGATTGACAAGCATTTTTAAGCTGAGTCGCATATGTTTGCGCAATATTTAGATCACTTTTTACTGTTGACATGGCTGTTTTATCCTTTTTCTCATTCCCTAGTGATAGGTACACTACATTTAGCTATATAGGCCTATTATACCATGTTTCATAAAAGGAGCATCATTTTGTCCTGATTTATGTACAATTGTGTATTATTTTGACAACTTCTCTCATCCAACTCGACGAAAAAGGTAAAAACTGTTACAATGTAGAAAAAGAAAAGAGGCCCTCATGACCAGTATATATGATTTTTCCGTTTTGAACCAAAACAACCAAGCAACTCCCCTGGAGAGCTATCATGGCAAGGTTCTCTTGATTGTCAACACTGCTACTGGATGTGGTTTAACGCCCCAGTACCAGGGACTTCAAGAACTCTATGAACGCTATCAAGATAAGGGCTTTGAAATCCTAGATTTCCCTTGCAATCAGTTTATGGGACAAGCACCTGGCAGCGCAGAGGAAATCAATAGTTTCTGCAGTCTACACTATCAGACCACTTTTCCTCGCTTTGCCAAGATTAAGGTCAACGGCAAGGAAGCAGATCCTCTTTATGTTTGGCTAAAAGACCAGAAAGCTGGTCCGCTAGGAAAACGAATCGAATGGAATTTTGCTAAGTTTCTCATTGGTCGAGATGGGCAAGTCCTTGAGCGCTTCTCTTCCAAAACAGACCCCAAAACCATCCAAGAGTCTCTCCAAAAAATACTCTAATTTCTTTTTAAAACGTATCCCTTCATTTAGTTTGAGCCATGAAAGGATGCGTTTTTTCTTTAAAAAGTAACTGATTTTCTTTAATTTATATTTATTTTTTTGCTTTTTGCTATTGCAATTCTTTCATTAATTTAGTATATTTGTTATATTAAAAGTTTTCAGTCATTTTAAGGGAGAAATGACCTTTTAAATTTTTTTATCTTAAAATGAAAGCGCTTTATAAACAGGAGGTAAGGTGGCTTACAAATTATCAGAGAGTTTTTCATTAAATCAAGTTGTAACCAAGTCAGACTTGGGCTTGGCAGTAGCTGACTGCCTTTCTAAAAACTAGGAGTATATTATGAATCGATACCTTTTTGAAAAAGGGCAAACATTTAGCATTCGGAAGTTGACTGTAGGTGTGGCATCTGTTATCGTGGGACTGGCATTTTTTGCTTCTGGAATCGTGCGTGCAGACGAAACGTCTCCTGCCACGACATCCAATTTAGATCAGCAAATGAAACAAGTCGCAGATATAGAAGAGACCAAGGCTGAACCAGTCAAAGAAGAAGGCCGTGTAGAAGTTGAAAAACAAGAAACACCTGTTGCCGATACCAACAGTGCTGACTTGCTCCCTGAAGACATTCAGGACCGTGCCTATCCAGACACACCTGTCAAAGAACTCGATACGACTACTATCGTTGACCAGAAAGCTAGTCCAAAGGTAGAAACTAAGAGCATTCTAAAGGACAAGGAAGAAGCTCCAAAAGAAGCTGAGAACGGAAACCGTGCCATCATTAACGGTGGACAAGACCTCAAACACATCAACTACGAGGGGCAACCTGCTACTGCTGCTACTATGGTTTACAGCACTTACAATGCAGGGGAACAACGCTACCTCGTTTCAGGCTCAGGTATCTTCGTAGCACCTAACCTGATCCTTACCGTTGCTCATAACTTCCTAGAGGCCAATAAAGAAACTGGCGAGGGTCACATTCGTGGTGGAAAATCTGCCCAGTTCTACTATAACGTTGGTTCAAACAGCGAAAAGAAAAATTCACTGCCATCTTCTGGAACTACGGTTTTATTCAGAGAAAAGGATATCCATTTCTGGAATAAGAAGGAGTTTGGAAAAGGCTATAAGAACGACCTTGCTCTTGTAGAAGCTCCTATTCCTCTTCCGATTGCTAGTCCAAACAAAGCAGCAACCTTTGCGCCTTTAGCGGAGCACAAGACGCATCAGCCGGGAGAAGCCATCAGTACGATTGGCTATCCAACTGACTCGAGCTCCAAAGAACTGAAACAACCTATCCTAGCTGGTCAGCTTTACAAGGCAGATGGGACCATCCGATCTGTTGAGTCCTATGATGATAAGGGAACGACTGGTATCACCTATAAAACCACTTCTGTATCTGGTTTGTCTGGTGGCGGGATTGTCGATAGCCAAGGAAAAGTTCTGGGGGTTCACCAACACGGAACCGTTGACAATGGTGTAGCTGAAAAGGATCGCTTTGGTGGTGGACTCGTCCTTTCACCTGAACAACTGAAATGGGTGAAGGACATGATTGCCAAGTATGGTGTGAAAGGCTGGTACCAGGGAGACAACGGAAATCGTTACTACTTTACTGATGAAGGGCGTATGCTTCGGAATGAGAAAGCTGTGATCGGAAGCAACGAATATTCCTTTAACCAAGATGGGATTGCTACCTTGACCAAGGGAGTTGAATACGGTCGTGTGGTTATCCAACACGAAGACGAAGAAGGAAATCCTGTCAAAGATAATGATACCTTTATCGAACAGACAGCTGTTGATTCGCCATTTGATTATAATTTCAAAAAAGAAATCGAGAAAACGGACTTCTATCAGAAGAATAAAGACAAATACGAAATTGTATCCATTGATGGTGTAGCGGTCAATAAACAACTAAAGGATGCTTGGGCTGAAGATCACAATGTTGTCAGCAAAGCGCCTGCCGGTACACGTGTCATCAAGGTAGTCTATAAAGTCAACAAAGGCTCCTTCAAAGTTTACTACCGTCAAAAAGGAACCACTACTGAACTAGCGGAAGCGACAGTTGATAACAATGACGGTCAAGAGTATGACGTTTCCTTTGTCAACACCTTCCATGCAAAAGACATTGCTGGCTACCGTCCAGTCAAGGCTAGTTTGGAAGCAAGGATCCAGCAAAAAGGGGTGAATGAGGTCGTCTTTGAATACGAGCCAGTCGCTGATACAGCTAATCCAACGACACCGACTCCACCAGTGGCTCATCCAGAAGATAAAGAAACCGAAATTGGCAATCATGGACCTCTTCCAAGCAAGGCTCAACTCGATTACCACAAGGAAGAATTGGCAGCCTTCATCCACTACGGAATGAACACCTATACCAATTCTGAATGGGGAAATGGGAAAGAAGACCCTCGATACTTCAATCCAACCAACTTGGATACTGACCAGTGGATTCGCACCCTGAAGGAAACGGGCTTCAAACGAACCATTATGGTTGTTAAACACCACGACGGTTTCGTTGCTTACCCTTCTAAGTATACGGATCATACTGTAGCTGCCAGCCCATGGAAAGATGGAAAGGGTGACCTTCTCGAAGAAGTTTCCAAGTCTGCCAGCAAGTACGACATGAATATGGGTGTTTACTTGTCACCATGGGATGCCAATCATCCAAAATACCATGTTGCAACCGAAAAGGAATACAACCAATACTATCTCAACCAACTGAAAGAAATCCTTGGAAACCCAAAATACGGAAATAAAGGGAAATTCATCGAAGTTTGGATGGACGGTGCGCGTGGTAGCGGTGCCCAAAAAGTGACCTATACCTTTGATGAATGGTTCAAATACATCAAAGAAGCTGAAGGAGATATCGCCATCTTCTCTGCTCAACCAACAAGCGTTCGCTGGATCGGAAATGAACGTGGTATCGCTGGTGACCCTGTATGGCATAAAGTTAAACGGGCCAACATCACAGACGATGTGAAAAACGAATACCTCAACCATGGTGACCCAGATGGTGATATGTATTCTGTAGGGGAAGCTGACGTTTCGATCCGTTCAGGCTGGTTCTATCATGACAATCAACAGCCGAAATCACTCAAAGAGTTGATGGATATCTACTTCAAATCTGTTGGTCGTGGAACCCCACTCCTTCTCAACATTCCACCAAACAAAGAAGGAAAATTCGCAGATGCGGATGTGGCTCGCTTGAAGGAATTCAAGGCAACCCTAGACCAAATGTATGCGACTGACTTTGCCAAAGGCGCGACTGTAACAGCAAGTTCTACTCGTCAAAACCACCTCTACAAGGAAAGTCACCTCACAGACGGTACAGATGACACCAGCTGGGCGCTCTCAAATGATGCCACAACCGGTAGCTTTACAGTCGATTTGGGGCAAAAGAGACGATTTGACGTCGTTGAACTCAAGGAAGATATCGCCAAAGGTCAACGTATCTCAGGTTTCAAGATTGAAGTCGAAATCAACGGACGCTGGGTGACATATGGTGAAGGTTCGACCGTTGGTTACCGTCGCTTGATTCAAGGCAAGCCTGTAGAAGCACAAAAAATCCGTGTAACCATCACCGGTGCTCAAGCAACCCCAATCTTAACCAACTTCTCAGTCTACAAGACACCAAGCAGCATTGAAAAGACAGATGGCTACCCTCTTGGACTGGAATACCACTCAAACACAACGGCAGATACAGCTGGAACAACTTGGTACAATGAATCTGAAGGTGTTCGTGGCACTTCTATGTGGACCAATCAAAAAGACGCCAAAGTCAGCTATACCTTCACAGGAACCAAGGCCTATGTCGTCTCTACGGTCGATCCAGGTCACGGAGAAATGTCCGTCTACGTTGATGGTCAAAAGGTTGCAGATGTGCAAACTAAGAATGCTAGTCGTAAACGCAGCCAAAAAGTCTTTGAGACAGGCGATTTAGCACCAGGCCAACACACTATTACCCTCGTGAACAAAACAGGCGAACCAATTGCTACAGAAGGAATCTACACCCTAAACAATGATAGTAAAGGGATGTTTGAACTCGTAACTACGAAGTCGAAAAAGGAAAACCAGTCACTGTTAAGATTAAGCGTGTTGGTGGAAGCAAGGGGACTGCTACTGTTCGCTTCATCACAGAACCTGGAACTGGTGTTCACGGTAAAGTTTACCAAGATACAACTCAAGATGTGACCTTTAAAGACGGAGAGACAGAAAAGACTGTGACCATCCCAACGATTGACTTTACAGAACAAGCCGACTCTATCTTTGACTTCAAAGCCAAGCTCACTTCTGTCACTGATGGTGCCCTGCTAGGTTTCGCTACCGATGCAACCATCCAAGTGATGAAAGCTGAATTGCTGATCAAGGACCAAACAAGTTATGATGACCAAGCTAGTCAGTTGGATTACAGTCCTGGCTGGCACCATGAAACCAATTCGGCAGACAAGTACCAAAAGACTGAGTCTTGGGCTTCCTTTGGCCGCTTAACTGATGAGCAAAAGAAAAAGACAACTGTCACAGCCTACTTCTACGGTACTGGACTTGATATCAAGGGCTATGTTGATCCAAATCATGGTATCTACAAAATCTTCCTAGATGGCAAAGAAGTTCCTTACCAAGATGGAATGGGAAATGCTTCAACTATTGATGGTAAGAAATACTTTAGCGGTCGTGCAGCCCAACGTCAAGGCAATCAAACTCTAGTTAGCCTAAAAGGTCTGGACGAAAACCTGCACGCAGTCACCCTTCAACTAGATCCTGATCGAAACGATTTATCTCAAAATATCGGTATTCAGGTGGACCAATTTATCACTCGTGGCGAAGGCAGTGAACTCTACAGCAAGGCAGATATCATCCAGTCTATCTCTAAATGGAAAGATGATCTGTCCAACTTTGATCCAGCAGGCTTGAAAAATACGGCTACTGCACGCCAAGCTTTCCAAGCAAATCTAGAAAAATTGAGAAACCAACTCAGTGCTGATGCAGTGGATGTTCAGGATGTCATGTTGACAGTCAGTGCCCTACAAGATATCCTATCCAAGGATGAGAACTATCAAAGAGGCCAAGAGGAACCTAGTCCAGAGCAACCGGAACAGCCTGAAGAACCTTCTAAACCTGAGCAACCAGCTGAACCAAAACAACCGGAAATTGAGTATGATAAGGCTATGGACAGCTTGACAAAAGCTATCGAGAAAAAAGTCGCTGAGCTTGGATCCAACAAGGAAGCTAAGAAGAAATTATTAGAAATTGCTGACCAAGCCATTGCTGCCATCCAAGAAGCTAAAACTCAGGAAGCAGTCAATCAAGCGCTAGAAACTGCTCTCGAACAAATCAACAAACTCGAAGCGGCTCAGCCTGAGAAACCTGCTCAACCTGAGAAACCAGCTCAGCCTGAAAAACCAACTCAACCGGAAACTCCGGCTCAGCCTGAGAAACCGACTCAACCGGAAACTCCAGCTCAGCCTGAAAAGCCGACTCAACCTGAGAATCCAGTTCAACCGGAAAAACCGGCTCAGCCTGAGAAACCTGCTGAACCTGAAAAACCAGTTCAGCCTGAAAATCCGACTCAACCTGAGAATCCAGTTCAACCTGAAAAACCGGCTCAGCCTGAGAAACCTGCTCAACCTGAGAAACCAGCTCAGCCTGAAAAACCTGCTCAACCGGAAACTCCGGCTCAGCCTGAAAAGCCAGCGCAACCGGAACAACCAACTCAACCTGATAATCCAGTTCAACCTGAAAAACCTGCTCAACCAGAAACTCCGGCTCAACCTGAAAAACCAGCGCAACCGGAAAAACCTGCCGAGCCTGAAAAGCCAGCTCAGCCTGAAAATCCGACTCAACCTGAGAAACCGGCGCAACCGGAAAAACCCGCTCAACCTGAGAAACCGACTCAATCGGAAACTCCAGCGCAACCTGAGAAACCAATTACTTCTTCAAGTCCTGAGGAAGGGGTTAAAGACCTTGTCTTTACACTTCCAAGCTTGGAAATCGTCAATAAGATCGTACCGTTCAAGACGATTCGTCGCGAAAACCCACAATTAGACAAAGGAAAAGAACAAGTTCTATCAGAAGGGAAAGACGGTCTCTTAGTCGAGTATGTTGAAGTGGACGGTGACAATCGCAAGGTTCTCCAGACAGAAGCAACTCCAGCTCAAGATCGAGTGATTGAGGTAGGTAGCAAACAAAGCTCAGTTGGAACAGAAGCGCCACCAGTTGTGACTCTTCCTGAGTATGTTCTACCAAGAGAGACTGAAAAACCTGCTCCAGCCGTAACAAATAATTCATCATCAAAAGATGAAAAAGCTCCTGTTACAGCTACAATCAAAGAAGACAAGGAAAGACGACTCCCTGCAACTGGGGAACAAGAAGCAAGTGCCTTCCTCTTCTTGGCAGCCATTACTTCTATCTTGTCTCTCCTCATCTTCCAAAAGAATTTCAAAGACTAATAACCCTCTTTGATTGATTCTTTCTAATTATTCAGTTCCCCCGTTGAGAAGACCGTTTGGTCTTCTCTTTTTCTATCTGTAAAATTAAAAAACATCCACAAATGTACATGGATGTTTTGGTATGACTCTATAAAGTAAGATGATCATTGAGAATAGCTGTTCTCAAATCCAACCACGTTTTCAAGTAAACGTTCATCCAAAAAAGAGAGTCCCCCTTGTCTTATCTCATCAGAACTACCATCATAAGTTCTGCAAGAACTCCACAGATAAAAGATGGTGTTTCGAATTCCTATACCATGAGATTTTCTGACGCTCACAAGCCATCTTTCCTAAATCAAACTTTCCTCTTCCACACCTAGATCTACTGACTACTATTTTTGAGTCCAGCGTATGCATAGGTTCGATTTCTGGGACACTCTTTTTCCGTCACCACCCTAAAATAAAAGCGATGCTCCCGCCCATCCTTGGCATTTTCCTTGTTTAAGACAAAGTAGTTCTTCTGATTCATCGCCATGGTGCGTAGGATATCATCGATCAAAAAAGTCAAGGGAACATTCATAGCAGAGTATTTTTGAAAATCCTCTTCAAAACGAATATAGGCATCAGAAAAATAATCCATCTGCAGTTTGTTTTCATACAACTCTTTTCTAGTCATAAACTCCCTCCTCCCACAGTCGAATTTCGAGGACATCTACTACCTCTACCAGCCTATAGCCCTCATTGGTCCTAATAGATAGAGTTTGAGGTGATAATTCACTCACCTCGCCGATGATCGTGGTTTTCTGCTTCTTTTCCTTGACCACAAAGTATCCCTTTAGTTGCCCGACATACAGCTGCGAAAGCAAGAGTAACTTCTCAACGGAATTCAAATCCGTCGAAAAAGCAACCCGATTTCTTTCTTCACCGAGTGAACTAGTATGCTCTGAGAGGAAAAAGCCCATCCACTTCTGCATCCCTGGATCTTGATAGTCACGCGCAGATTGAAAGGGTAAATAAGAACGATCAATCATTTTAAACCATCTAATCCTCCAGCAGAATGCCCCCCAATCAGCTTGCTTCTAGCAAGACTCCTAGAGGCTTCTTCCAGTGCATTGGCCTTTAAGAGGGAGGTAAAACCAAATTGTTCCCGAATGGCATCAATAGCCGTCTGGAGCCTTTCTTCTTTTTCTAACTTGTCAACATCATCAAAGAGAGAGATCAAGCCAAAGGACTCGTCCACAAATCCTGAATAGTTGACTCCGACACTTCTGACCGCTCCAGAAGTGTATTTATTATGAAATAGCTTCAAAACGTGGTCTGTTAAAACAGCAGTATTATTAGTCGGTTCGACCTTCATTTGTGTGTGAATAGACGACCTGACCTCCTGTTTAGAGAAACCAACATAGATAGAGACAAGGGTTGTTTTCTTGCCAGCCCTTCTCAGTCTAATAGCCACCTGCTCCGCCATTTCTCGAAGAATAATTTCGATATCCCGTAGCTTTACATAGTCTCTCGGCAAGATTTGAGAATTTCCTAATCCTTTGGACTTGGCTTTATAGGGCCTGTGAACATTGCTCTCATCAATCCCGTTAGCATGAAACCACAAACGCAGACCAGCCTGACCAAGTGTTTTCTGTAGCTGGTCTGGATTACTGGTGGCCAATTCTCTGATGGAAAAAATCCCCAGATCATGCAAGCGTTTCTCCATCCGCCTGCCAATCCCCCAAAAGTCCGTCATCTTGGGAATGGCCCAAACCTTCTCTTCCACATCCTGGTAAGACCAGTTGGCCCTCATGGTCGGAGTGTGCTTGGCCTCATTATCCAGAGCCAACTTGGCCAGTAAGGGATTGGCATTGGACATACCCACTGTAGAGTAGATCCCTGTCTGCCTCCAAATATCCCTCTGGATGCGAGCAGAAAGCAGATCCAGCTTGTCTTTGCGAGAGAGACTCTTGTCTAGGATAAAATAGTTGAGCGAACTAGTCAAATCAATAAAACCTTCATCAATAGAGTAGGGATAAATATCATCTGGGCTACCATAGTTTTGAAAGATTCGCTGGATTTCCATATTGACCGCTATGTACTCATCCATCCTAGGAGGGACAATCAAGGTGACTTGAGCCCAATCTTCGATGTAGCGAACATAGTCTGAGTCAGTAGGCAAGCCTTGCTTTCGAGCATTGTAATAAGAAAATTTGCGCGTTTTGATATCAAAAGGCAAATCATAGGCCCGACCAACATTGGACTTGCCAAAAATCTTCTTAAACATGGGAGAGGAAGCTAGGATAAGACCAGTCGAATTATCCGCGCGACTCATGACACAAAGCGAGGTCTTCAGCGGATGCAAGCCCCTTTTCACACACTCAACACTGGCATAGAAAGATTTCATATCGACAAAGGCAATATCACTTTTGGGCTCTCTGGAATAATCAAAGTAGCCCATAGGCTAACCCTCCATCGGCACAAAATTCCCAACAATAATCCCCACAATCCGAGGATCTTCCTCATAGGAGATGAAAATATCCTTGTATTTAGGATTGATAGAGACCAGACGCAAGCCATCTTCCTCCCGATAAACCCGTTTGATATAGGTCTGGTTGTTGCAGACCACTGCATAAACTGCCCCATCATAGTCAAATCCTGTTTCCCGAATCAGAGCCACCGAACCATTTTGATATTTAGGTTCCATAGAGTCCCCAGATACCCAAGATGCAAAATCATGGGCCAACTCCTCGTTAAAGTAAACCGTATCAAAATTCTGATCATCGTAGACCGAAGCCCCGATCCCTGCTGACATGCGTTCATAGACACGGTACTCGTAGAGGCGCTCTGGCATGGTCGTCACCTTCTGTGTTTGTTCTTCTTGAGCCAGGTTGCGAGCATAGAGCACAACCTTGTCCTTCCCTTGCTTGGAGAGGCTATTGTAGAGACGGACAATCTCGATCTGAGTAAAATAGCCTTTTGCAACTTTTAAAATCTTCTCTAGCTGGGCAACCTTCTCCTTGGATGGTTCCTTAATTCCACGTTCCCAAGCCGAGTAAGCCTGAAAACTAATCCCTAATTCCTCTGCAATTTCCTTCTGTGTCAATTTTAACTCTTTTCTCCGAGCCTTGAGTTTTTCTGGTTGGTACATGATTCACCCCCTAGTGTGATGTTTTATTGAGAATATCTCTCTTAGAAAAACAAATCGACGGTTGAGCTTACATTTCTAAAACTCAACCAATCCGGTTTAGTTTTATTATATAAAAAAAGTGGACGATTGTCCACTGGGAAAATCAAATTTTAACAGACATACCTGGAGATTCTGAACAAAAAACTGGACTAGATCTAGCAACTCCTACTCTAATTTTTGCAACAGCTTTACAACTTGACGATTTTCAATCTTCACATAGTATACACCACTATCACTGACAAGTTTATCCTCTTTATATTTAGCAATTTTTACAGCATAAAGACCTCGTGGTAGGGGTTGGTTGGCAAAAAATTCCTTCATGAGCGCTTCAAGCTCTTTAAGATAGTCATCATACAAGAGATCTCTTTTTTCCTTCGGAACGAAATACTGAAATTCAAATGTTGGTATAAAAATCTCTTTTTGGAAAAGATATTGAGCATCCATTGGATACATTCCTTGCAGAGCTTGGCCCTTGCTTTGATTTTCCTCTAATATTTCATTATAAAGATAGATATTATCAGATTGGTTATTAAATTCAAAACCAATACCTTGATACTTCAAATCAGGAAGTTTAGGATCTTTGATTGAACTGTCCAGTGTTTTTAAAAACTCGCTGGTGCCTGGACTAACCTCAATCCCTAAATAGGCTAATTCTGGGAAAACATTATAAATTTTTTTATCATTTTTGTAATCAACCTCTGCATCTGTCTTTCTATATGTTTTAATTTCCGAAAAACGAGTATAGTATTTAAATCGAGTTTTAACCTGATAGGTTTTTCCAGCTATATTTTCACTATAGGTACCATTGATTATAAATCCTCCCACGCTTGTATAGTTTTTCTCGTATTTTTCTAACTCAAACTGTCCTGTAAGACCGTAATTTTGATAAGAACGATGCACAGCTTGCTCAATCTCAGTTCGACTTGCATGGGCAAATAGCCCCCACATATCCATTAGAGAAAAAATTGGACTGAATACTGTGAAGATTACCATTGGGATCACTATGGATAAGCAACCTATTAATAGCCAATTTCTTTTCTTGGCGTTTCCTTCAGATTTTTTAGCAGTTTTCTGTTTCCTTTTTAAGATTAGATTGAGCAAAACCAAAATCCCTAATACTAATAAAACCAATCTACAATCTCCTTTTATCGTGGATAGCTGTTAACAGGTGTATAGGAGGCTGACAGAAATACTCTTCTCACCTGCTAACTTATCCTAAATTTCATAAACTCGTCTGAAATGAGGAACAGTCCTTATCTCATTATATCACATGAGCAATACCGTGAGAAGATGAGAGAAGCAAAAGAAAACCACCTGAATTTGTTTCAGGTGGATAGCTTCATGAGACTAGGAGTAGGCTCTATAAACCTTTATCTCTTTTTAGACTTCTTGACATGTTCCTTGTACATTTTTGACTTTTTCCCGTACCATTCTTCAATAGTATAGCCATATTCTTCACGGTATTTCTCTTGGTTTTTATTGACTGTATTCAAGTTCTCTAGCGTTACTACATTGGATTTAAAAAATGATACCAAAAATAGTCCTAGGAAAATAGGTGAAATTGGTAATAAAGCAAGCAAGAGATACGCTAGGAAATGATTGAGTCCGTTGATGAAGAGATTGATTCCATACATCAACAACCATAAGAACAAAATAACATTCAAAAATTTTTTATAATATTCTGAGGAGAAATAATCTTTTCTAGCGCGTTGCTTTGTAACAAGGATATAGATAAGGTAAATCAGTGATAAGACAAACCCAATCCAGTAAACGATACGAACTGCTACTAGAGGGATTAAATACAAGATGGCTACAAACCAACTATAATATGTAATTACGAGCAAAAACAATTGAAAAATCTGAGTCATTAAATAGGCTTTAATGCGATTTCTTTTAGAAATAATATAAAAACAAGTAAAATGACCGCAACAAAGAAAAAATAGAAAGCCAAAGAAACTATCTGGGGGAATGAGCCCTTTTTCCACTGATGTTAGCTGTGTAACCATTGAGGTCAGTGGAATAGCTGGGTCATACCCAGCTTCACTAGCCATTCGAAATACACTTATCGGTAAAGACGTACCAATCATAACCATAAGAGAATATAGAGATAGTCCAAAAATCGCCTTTACTAAGCTTAATCTTCGTGCTGTTTCAAGTGCATCATTAATATCTTTTTGTATCTTATCCATTTATTTTCTCCTATTACCCAAACAAGGATGAGGCCGCTTTCAGACCACCATTGAAAAAATCAGAAACATTCTTGCCCACACTTTTGACAGTCTCCAAGCCCTGGTGGATTCCTTTTCCGATAGACTCCACCCCCGATTCTACCACGTCCACAGCACCATAAGCAAAATGTTTAGCTCCTTGAGTATTTGCTAGTAAGTAATCCGTTCTTAACCCATTATACCAGAATAGCTAATCAATTAGTAAAAAGTTTAGAAAAGCACCTGAATTATTTTCAGATGCTTCATCTAGAATCAGAATAACCAGATCCGCTCCTATATCAAGAGACTAGAAATAGTGTCTATAAACCTTTATTTCTTTTTAGACTTCTTCACATGTTCCTTGTACATTTTTGACTTCTTTCCATACCATTCTTCAATGGTATAACCGTATTCTTCGCGGTATTTCTCTTGGTTTTTATTAACTTCATTAAGATTAAATAGTGAAGAGAATGTTGATTTACTCAATGATATTAAGATAATAATGAGAAAGATTGGAGCGATGGGTAATATAGCCAAAAGTAAATGAGCAAGTAAATTTTTAAACCCTGAAATAAGAATACCAGCAATAAAATTTATAAACCATAATGCCAAGATAACATTTGTATATTTCTTTATTTTCTCCTTGTCAATATCAAAAACTCTAGTATATGACTTTGTTATGAGACTATAAATAATATAGACAACTGCTACGGAATAAGCTAGCCAATAAATAATCCGAATGATTAAAAAAGGAACAAAGAATTGCAAGCCTAAAAATAGTCCAAAAATGCTTAAATGAATAAGAGTGAATAAGACGAGTAAATTGAGTATATAAGCATAAATTCTATTTCTTTTTGAAATGATATACATAATCATATACATCGCCCAATAAACAAAAAATGAAATACCAAAAACTTTTTCTGGGATGATTAGTTGATACTCTAATTCAGTAAGCGGCTGCAAAAAAGTTATACTATTCTTACTCATATATATTCCTGAACTAATCGCAAGATGAGGTGCAAGTATACATAAACCAAGAAATAATGGCATTACGAAAATCATTACTAATATATTCCATCCTCGCGTTGTTTCTAGTGCTTCATTAATATCTTTTTGCTTTTCTTCCATTTATTTTCTCCTATTATCCAAACCAGGATGAGGCCGCCTTCAGACCACCATTGAAAAAATCAGAAACATTCTTGCCCACACTTTTGACGGTCTCCAAGCCCTGGTGGATTCCATTTCCGATAGACTCCACTCCTGATTCTACCACGTCCACAGCACCATAAGCAAAATTTTTAATTCCATCATAAACAGACTTTTTAAATTCTGGTGCGACTGCAGAAGTGACAAGATTAAACGTTCCTACAGCAAGGCCTCCTATAGTTCCAATTATTAACCCCTTCGGTCCAGCTTTCACCCCTAACTTAGCTCCAAGCCACATACCATCTAGGGGACCAACGTTAGAGATGGTATCAATGGTACCACCTAGCACAGACTTTCCAACTTTTCCTACAGCCGTCTTGGAATCGTTACCAAACAGAAAGAATGTCCTTCTCCATTATAACATATGAGAGATACCGTAAGAAGAGAAAAGTAAAAAATGTCTTTGTTTATTATACCACAATATAAAAACAGCTCCTTCCTATCCTATCGGAACAAAGCTATGTTTTGGCATCATCAATTTTGGCTTATAGTCACACGGACTTAGATGTATGATGGGAAAATAACTAAAAAAACGAGGAGTTTCTTTAATGTCAAAGTAGCTCCTCATTTTTGATTTCTATTTAAAGTATTGTGATATTTTGCAATAATCTTTACAGATGCACATTATTTTGTTACACCCTTTTTAATTGTTGTTGCATTTTCATCAAGCCAACGTTGATAAATTTCGGCGAACCGTTCTTCTTCTTCATCACTATAGCCTTTATAAACTACTTTATCTACATCATCACGATTGAAGTAAAACAACTGTTCTGGGTTTAGTCCCATTGGATAAAAAGCAGCAGAATAGTCAAACAAAACATTTTCACCATTCTGTTCTATAGTAACCCCACGATTGAGAATCATTAATTTTTGACTCCCCTCTTTTAAATAAACAATTGTTCCAATTGGCAAAATAGACATTTTCTTGTTTTCCTTTCAATTTATAATTTCTTTATTTCTACAATGCTATACGCCATCGTATTAGCATTCTTAAACTTTAAATGCATCATTCAACACCCAAACACTTTCTGAATTGATTTAATACCTGAATCAATACTATTTCCGACTTCTCGGCATTCTGTATTTATAGCTCTTCAATTTCAATTAATGTTAGTGTCTTATAGTATGAGGGAACTTGTGGCATTCTCATCATTACAAAGTAAAACCAAGAAATTATGCCATTAATAATCAACAAGACTCCTTCTGAGCCATCATTAGTTCCCATAAAAAACATTAAACAGACAATATTAATTGCTAAAATTACATACCAATCAATCATTCGTTTACCTTTGGGTTCAAAAACAAGTCGACAACGTTTACTGTTTTTGGGAATTCTTGATTCAAACTTTCCAACCGCACTTTTTTCATAGAAGACAGCCATAAGATAAGACAAGAATAAGGAGAATGCAAACACACCTAATTTCAAAAAAAGCTGTTGACTTATACCCCAATCAATGAATGATTTTTCTATGAGTTTATACGAGATACCTACCAATGGCTGAACCATGATAGCTAAAGCAGTAGGTGCACCTATTGGTGTCTTCGATTTTATTCTAAAACTATCATTAGATGGAGATAACTCAACCATCTCAGCAGTAACCTCTTTCGGAAGTGAACCGAAGAAATAGGATTTGCCTTTTATAGTGGTAGGATCTAAGATATAACTTTTATTTTTAAACTCTACGATTCTAAAAACTGCTATATTCGAATGCTTAAATTTTAATTCCACATTTACCACCCAAACACTTTCTGAATTTCGTTATAAGTTACATTATAGCTTTTTCAGTTCTTTAAATTCTAGGTATTTCTTTTGATAAGCATAAGTCAATGGAATAACGCCAGATTCGATCCAAATAAATAGATAGGCCAACAAACCATTCAACACTAGAATTGCAGCTTCTGTTCCATTATCTTGTCCCATATAAATAGAGAAAGCAATTGTATGTAAAATGAGAAATAGATAGGCATGGAATTGTCTTTTTTTCTTATTATTCTGAAAGACTATTTTAAACCTCTTCTTTTCCTGCGATAAACGACTTGAAATCTCCTTCCTTGATTTGATTAAAATACCTTGATAGACAATATAGGCTACCAAAATAGATATGAGAAATAAAGATACTTTTAAATACAGATAATGACTAATATCATAATATCTAAAAATTGATGTTACTACTTCATACGAAAGAAGACCAAAACCAATAGATACCATACGCATTCCTGAGGGTCCCATCTTAATTTTTTTATCAAAATTTTTATTCTGACTATCAAGTTCTATCAAATCAACTTCAAGAGTTTCAGGGGAAAGTCCCCAATAATAACTCTTTGGTGTTGTGGAGTTGGAATCAAGAACGTACTTTTTCTCTCCCATCTCTAACACATCAAAATAAGCAACATCCAATCCTCTAAAATTAATTTTCAAAATTACCACCCAAACGCTTTCTGAATGGATTGAATACCTGAATAAAAGTCTTTTCTAACTTCTCGGCATTCTGTATTTATAGTTCTTCAATTTCAGTTAATGTTAGTGTCTTATAATACTCTGGGATTTGTGGCATTCTCAGTATTACAAAAAACCACCATGAAATTATGCCATTTATAACCAATATAGCACTTTCATAACCACTATCAAGTCCTATAAAAAATGCTAAACAAACCGTATTAATTCCAAGAGTAATATACCACCAATCAATCATTCGTTTCCCTTTGGGTTCAAAAACAAGTCGACAGCGTTTGCTGTTTTGGGGAACTCTTGATTCAAACTTTCTTACCGAACTTTTTTCATAAAAGACAGCCATAAGATAAGACAAAAATACAGAGAAAGCAAATAACACTACTTTCATTAAAATTTGCTGATTGATTCCCCAGCTAATAAAGGCATCTTTCATCAGTGTATGAGAGAAGCCCACAAGTGGCTGAATCATGATAACTAGAGCAGTAGATGCGCCTATTGGTGTCTTTGATTTTATTCTAAAACTATCATTAGATGGAGATAGCTCAACCATCTCAGCAGTAACCTCTTTCGGAAGTGAACCGAAGAAATAGGACTTGCCTTTTATAGTGGTAGGATCTAAGATATAACTTTTATTCTTAAATTCAACGATTCTAAAGACTGCTATATTCGAATACTTAAATTTTAATTCCACATTTACCACCCAAACACTTTCTGAATTGATTTAATACCTGAATCAATGTCATTTCTAACTTCTCGGCATTCTGTATTTATAGCTCTTCAATTTCAGTTAATGTTAGTGTCTTATAGTAGTCTGGGATTTGTGGCATTCTTAATAGTACAAAGGACCACCATGAAATTATGCCATTTATAACCAATATAGCACTTTCATAACCACTATTAAGTCCTATAAAAAACGCCAAACATATAATGTTAATCCCAAGTGTGAAAAACAACCAATCAATTATTCGTTTCCCTTTGGGTTCAAAAACAAGTCGACAGCGTTTGCTGTTTTGGGGAACTCTTGATTCAAACTTTCCTACCGCACTTTTTTCATAAAAGACAGCCATAAGATAAGACAAAAATACAGAAAAGGCAAATAACACTACTTTCATTAAAATTTGCTGATTGATTCCCCAGCTAATAAAGGCATCTTTCATCAGCGTATGAGAGATGCCAACAAGTGGCTGAATCATGATAACTAGAGCAGTAGATGCGCCTATTGGTGTCTTCGATTTTATTCTAAAACTATCATTAGATGGAGATAGCTCAACCATCTCAGCGGTAACCACTTTCGGAAGTGAACCGAAGAAATAGGATTTGCCTTTTATAGTGGTAGGATCTAAGATATAACTTTTATTCTTAAACTCAACGATTCTAAAAACTGCTATATTCGAATACTTAAATTTTAATTCCACATTTACCACCCAAACACTTTCTGAATTGATTTAATACCTGAATCGATAGCATTTCCAACTTCCTTGATACCTGAATCAATGTTGCTTCCAATTTCCTTAATACTCTTATCCAGATTGTCGCCAATATCATTTGCTATATCTCTAATTCCAAGAAAATTATTTTTATACGCTAAATCTACCGCATATCCAACTGCAACACCTGCAATGATAGTCCATCCAACTGGATTAGAAGCTAGTGCCGTTGCAAAACCTGCCATATACCCTGAACCTGTAGCCGTTGCTAAAAGAGCTGTTGTTGCAACATCCACTCCTACTGCTGTCATTGCCGTCGTTGCCGCCGTATGAACAAAGGCACGTCCAGCATTCTCATTTTGTAGGTTGTTAAAAAAGTTCATCCCTATAAATACCGAACTAATCGCTGAAATCCCAACAGAAGAGTTGGTTCCTGGTATAGGGATGTTAATTTCTGAAGTTGTGAGTTGCTTAAGTAGATTCACAGCATTTGCTTTGAATAAAGCATCCGTATAGCCTTTACTATCTGCAGAGTAGGTAATGTTTATATTACCAAACTTATCAGTAGTAGTAAAATACTTAAAGTACTCTGATAGCTTAGGATTCTTTGAACTTAACTTAGAAATTGTGTCTTTAGCAATTTCTTCCAGAGACGTATCTCGGACAGTTTCAAGAAACTCCCCTAGACCGCTTAGGTCAACATTTTTATTAACTTTACTCTCGACATATTTTCGTACAGCATCTTTAACATTCCCTGGCAACTCTTTACCAGGATACCGTTTTCCATACTCTGCAATTGCCTTTATATCTGTCTCATCTAATTCGGTTTCATTTTTAACTTTATCTACAACATTTTGATAATTTTGAATTACCTCAGAACGCTTCTTCCACTCATTATTAATATTATTAGCCCAAGGGGCTTGTCCCTCTATTTTAAAAGTTCCATCAAACTTTCCAAAGTCACCTGTGACTTGTTCGAAACCTTGAAAAACTAAGCTCTGTAAACTTTCTGAATCCGAAAACTGGCCACTAGTCGAGCTCGCAAATGACTGCAATTTATCTAATTTCTTTTGTAACTCATCTCGCTTACTCGTTGCATTTGAGATAATTTCTTGAACATTACTTTTATAAGTAGAATCGATGTTCTTTAAATCAGATAAACTGTTCAAAATAGCTTCTTGAGTCGAAATAGTTGTATTTTCTGCTTCAATTTGCTTTTGAAGTGTCTCCTCATCTAGACTTTCTTCACCGACTTGTGAATGGTAAAGAGTCGGTAGTTCACTCGCTTTTCCTCCCAGGCTCTCTGAAAAGAGGATAACTCCTCTCACTAGAGGAACCATTATATTTTCCGCATAGGACTTAGCACTATCATAGGCTTTCCCTTTTAATTCTTCCTCTGAAATCAATTTATTAAAGGCGGTAATGACAGCGTCATAATAATTCGCACGACTACTTAATACCGTATTCGCTGTGCTACCCTGCGAGTCTGCTGATCCTATGTCTACTTTAATACCCATTTTTCCCCTCCTTTTGCGATTCAAGACGGCGTTGTTGGAAAAGAAGTTCCTCTTTTTCGCCCTCTAGCTTACTCATTGCTTTTTTTAATTCTTCTTTCCTCTCGGTGATAAAATCATCAAGTAGCTGTTCATTCCTTTTTAACTTTTCTATATTTTCAAGGCGATCCATCTCATCTTTAACTGATAACGGATAATAGCCTAATTCTCTATATGGGATGAAGTTCGATTGGCAAAGATCTATAATCTCCGTCGCAACAGAAAGAAACTGATTTCTTTCTTCTTCTAGCTTGGATAAATTTGTTTGAATCTGTTGAACACTACATTGAATATCTTCTAATTTTCTTTTCTCCATCCTCACTCCTTAAATAAATTATTTTGAGGAACAAATGACGGATTTGAGTATGGAGAAGGTAGACTTGTTGTCCCATTACTTGGATTATTCTGCCACATTGTACTTATATTCTCATCTACTACTTCAAATTCATTTGCGACACTATGAATTAGTTTTACGAATTCACTTATTTTCGATTGAATATTTTTAGCAATAGATGCCTCATTTATAATCAATCTTCTTCCTACCGTATTAGCGGTATAATAGCTTGTCTTATCTCTAGTAACTGTACCGGCAGTTGTAACGCTATTGCTTGCTGATACAATTCCAGTTGCAATAGTACTTGCCTTGCCTTTTTCACTTTTTACTTGTCCCATGTTCAATAACCTTTTCAATTATCCTTTCTACTATCAAATCGTCAAAAGACCGGGTTGAATCTTAAGTATCAAAAAATAGTTTTACTTATTCTTACTAATTTTGAGTTTGATGACTTCTTTCCGAGAATGTAAATAAACCTGATCGAGATCTGGAGCCACATCTCTGTTATACATTCCTTTATCTAAGAAGGTTTGATCCATTAGGCGCATACCAAAGATGACCCATTGGACATTTGTTTTGAGGTATCTAGGAATTGGGTCAATGCTTGTCCCAATATAAGTATAATCAGTACCAATAATAAACCTCATCCCTACTCGATACCCATTCTCAAACATAAATTGAAGCTGTTGATCATTTAAATAGCTTTCGGATACCAGTGCTCTCATATTAGGTATAAAAATGATCCACTCAGATGATATGCCTTTTTCAAGACGGCGTTCTATTTCATAGATTAGCTGATTTCCTATGTCCGATAGTTCCTTTTTACTTCCAACATAGGTTTTCACCTGGTCACTATATGCTTCATATTCTTGGAAAGCATCAATCAACATCATATGAACGTTAGGCATTCTAAGAATAGTTTTTAATAAATGATGTGTTATATTATCAAAAGCATCTTCTGCATTTGATACATAAGCCATGTGTTTAAATTTGCTAAGAGAGATATTGATACTTCCAACCATTTCTAGTTCTAAACCGATAGGAATCTGATCATTCTCAATAGCCTCTTGTACACCAGGCAAATTCAAAAATTCTTCCATCGTCAACTCCTCTGGCACCATCGGAATGGCACTTGGGCGCTGTCCGGTCCAGGCTTCTTGGAGGGAAGCGACTTCCTGACGCAGGTTGTTGAGGACTTGGGTGTCATTGGATCCATAAACTGGGAGTGCCAGCTGGATGACATCCACCTCTTCACGCTTCATAAGGGCACGTCCCTTGATGTCTTCCATGGTCATTGCGAGTGGCGTAGAGCCCACGATGGCCCGCACTTCACCTGCCTCATTTTGTGGCAGGCTCAACTGGTGCTTGAAGTTCGAGTAGAGCTGAGCACGAAGGTTGGTTTGACGACCGGCTGTCATCAAGAGGTGAACCCCGATACTGAGACCTTCACGAGAGATACGCACCAAGAGCTTGAAGAGTTCCGCCTCATAGGCTTCTTCCTTGAAGGCTTCATAGCTATCTAAGAGGATGACGATAGCCGGCTCTTCCTGACCACTGGCCTGACGGTAGAGGTCTAAGGTCCCAACACCATAGTCCGCAAGGAGTTTCTTACGACGGTTGAGTTCGCGCTCCATGATTCGTACAAACTTAGAGATCTTCTCTGTTTGGTCCAAAAGCATGGTATCCGCCACCTGTGGAAGCTTGGACAATGGAGCCAAACCATTGGTACCAAAGTCCATCAAGTACATGGTAAGGGCCTTGGGACTGAATTTGCGAGCCAAGTCCATACCAGCTGTCTGAAGGAAGGTGGTCTTTCCTGTACCCGGACTTCCGTAGAGGAGGATATGACCATCCTTGGAGAGATTGATAGAGACGGCTTCCTGCTTCTGAGCCTGCGGGATATCTGCCATTCCAAGTAGAACTGAGAGTGGTTTCTCTTGTGCCCAGGCTACTGCTGGTTGCACTTCTTCCAATTCGTCTAGCGTGATTCGCTCTTTGAGCGATGGCAACCATGGCTGTGGTACTGGAGGAATCTCTTGTTCTTCACACAAGAGCTGGATATGGTGCACTATCGCATCCAACTCTGTCGGAACTTCCTTGATTTCATCCACATCTTCTAAGCCTGATAGGTCTTCATTCAAGATCTCATATTGGCCCAATTCATTGATCAGGTAGATGGTGTGGTCCTCAATCCCCATATCGTCCTTGTCCGGCTGGTAATCCGCCCCTGACCAGGCTGACTGAAAGAGTTCATAGACTTCGTTATTCCCGACCTGTAGATAGGCACGTCCTGTCTGAGTAATCTCGGCTGCGTCCGGTGTATGAAGCATTTCATTGGAGTCCGAACGATCCGCCACCTTAAGGGCGATCTTGAAGCGCGAGTTAGACCAGATCTGGTCATCCACCACACCAGATGGTTTCTGAGTAGCTAGGATCAAGTGGACCCCGAGGGAACGCCCGACCCGAGCGATGGATACCAGCTCCTTGATAAAGTCTGGCTGGTTAACCTTGAGCTCTGCGAACTCATCTGAGATGAGAAAGAGATGAGGGAGCGGTTCTGTCGCTTCTCCGTTTTTAAATTTCTTCTGGTATTGATTGATATGGTTGACTTCGAACTCTCCAAAGAGTCGTTCACGACGATGGATCTCCGCATTGATCGAAGCCAGAGCCCGCATAGATTGGGCACCATCCAAGTTGGTAATCGTCCCCAAGAGGTGAGGCAGGTTTTTAAAGAGATTGGCCATCCCACCACCCTTATAGTCAATCAGCAAAAATGCCACATCATGAGGGTGGAAGTTAACAGCGAGGGATAGGATATTTTTTTGTAAATAGCAGAGCAGATAAACAAGCGAAAAATATAGAATTTTCAAGGTACTAGAAGGAAAATTTCCTTATCCCATTATACCATATGAGTGTTACAGTGAGAAGATGAGGAAAGCAAAAGAAAACCACCTGAAATAAAATCAGGTGGTTCATGAAATTTTGCAGTTAGTTGAAGAAACTTTCAATCCAACCACTTATATTGTTTAACAATATTCCTAGCTGACCAATAAGTCCATCCATCTCCAAAGCTTTATTCTCATACTCATTAATTTTTATGAGTAACTCATCAATATTCTCGTCCATGGCCTTAATACTAGAATCAAAATATGAAATCAGATTACCTGCGGGGGTAACAAATTTCGTATCATGCAAATTTCCAGTCCAGGAATCATCATGTTCATCTTTTTTAGAAGCTACAGCTTTTTTTTGCTTAACAAACTCACTTTTAATTTTCCTTAATTCGTCATATATTTCCTTGACTTTTTTTGCCTCTTCTAAATAACCTTCTTTTTTTGATCGAGCTGAACTAATCTGCGATTGAATTGCAGCTTGCTGACTAGCGTTTGACACCATTCCTACCCTTAAATTTACTATTTATAAATTGCATTCAATATAAATACCATTGTCAACAAGATGGGTGCTAAAATTAATGTTGCCATACATATCCATACTTGACGCTTATACACCACTTCCATACCACTGTATCTCTCAACAAAGGACTCTTTGGGACAAGCAGGGTTATACCAAACAGTCATCTTTGAGCCCTTTGGAAAAGCATCTTCCAAAACACGTGTAACAGAAACGACAGAATTTCTATAAATTGTTATCTTTTGAGCTAATAACTCCGACCTAGAAGTGGCTTGTACACTCTTCCAAGGAACTGATATGAGAATAACTCTATGGTAGTCCAGATTTCTTTGATAAGTCCGCCCATCAACTTTATATTCAACAATTGGAGGACCTGCTGGTTTTGAATACTTGTATCCTACTACAACTCCCTCAACACATGCAGTAGATAAATTTTTAATTCTTAGTTCTCTTTTGTAAAAATAACGGAAAAAGAAAAGTACAGATGAACAGAGTAATAAAACTCCAAATAGCAACAAAAAATAAAGCTTTAAATCTGACATATAGTTCTCCTACTTCATTTGAATATCTGAAATACTTAGGTTCATTTTTCTTTCATCTACAATCTTTGTAGCAATCGATTTCTGTTCAGTTGTTAAAGGAAGTAAAAAAATTGTTGCAGATTGTGTAGGCAGCTCCCCGCTTTCAGAAATCTTGTATTCAACTAATTCATTTTGGTAGATTTGCTGTCCCGCATAACTCCAACTAATTTTAAATTTAGCATCATGATTAATGTCAGTATCCGTCTTGTTTAATATTATAAATACTGCATACTCCTGCTCATTAAATGTATATGTACTACCAGAATAGTATAGAGTAACTTCTCCTTGATTACCTACCTCAGGATGTTCTTCAATTAATTTCTTTCCAAACTCTATTAATTCCGACGTTTTACCTTCATATTGTGGTGCTACTACAAATTTTAATTTTTTCTCCTCCTTGACAATCGTCTCATTTTTATTAGCCTCTTTATCTTTAATCCCATTAGAGCAACCTCCAAGTATTAACAATAAAATTATAACAAACAGCTTCTTCATTTTTTCACCTTTCTATTCAAAATCCAATTAATTCCTTTTCCTATTTTCATTTCTAACTCCTTAATATTATTCGTATTTAATTATATCATACGAAACTTATAATAGAAAAACTCACCTGAATTAAATTCAGGTGAGTTCAGATAGTTATGGAAAATCTTTGTATTGACTCTCTGCGATTTCAACCATTTTCCTACGATTGTGGCGTTCCTTGGAATCTTTTCCGCCTTGGATATATCGTTCTCTACGCTCCGCTCGTGACTCAGGAGCTTTCGTATACATATTCTGACCGATGGACTGAGCCATACTCGCATCTGCGCTTCGAAAGGCTTCACCAACCGCCCCAAGATACTCATCTAAGGAACTAATCGTCTCCACCATTTCCTTAGAGAGTTTCTTAATACCATCTGTCGCAGCTTCTATCTTTTCCGTCGCACTTGAAGAAATGAGGTCCGAAACGTTATGTTCTAGCTCGCCACTCATATCTTTAAATGCACCATTCACTCGGCTGAGATTATCCGGATTAATTTTCTTATTACTCACTCTTTATCACTCCCGTCTGGTCTATAGTAGTCTATATTTCTAAGGGCAGGATGTTGCTCCAACCAGGCATTCGCCTCTTGGCTGTTATGAATCTGAACATCTGAGGCTTTCCCATCATCATTGCGTCCATAAACAGTTAGGAGGTCTTCCCCCTTGGGTGCGAACCAATGAAGAAGGGTGTCAAACCACTCATCCGGTGTAACCTTATCTGGACGAACATAAAGTGCCCAATTCTGATTGATGAGTTTATCTTCTAGGTCTGGATAAAGACTATAGAGATTGATGTTAGGGTCCGGGATGCTCCCTTCATGCTTATCTGCAAGTATCTTATTCGAAGGATCAAAATAACCCTTAGAGTCTATAATCTTATCGTAGTTTGTTATTCTTGCAGTATCGCTTATATCATCATTCATTCCAAACTTTGTGTCTTTTGGAAGATCCACCACTTCTTCCGTCTCCACATTGAGATAGACTGTTTTGTAACTTCGATTCTCTTCATCGGTTAAATCTACAATTTCTAACCCAAAGTAGTGAGTATCCCCAACGTAATACGAGCCAATCAGTCTTGTAGGAACGCTTTTCTGATTGTAGCTTCGCACTGCCTGAAAAAGGTCAATCTTTCGTTCAGGCAAGCCCTCCTCGTCTAAATTATACAAAATCAAGTTCCGATACTCTCCCTCCATCTGGAGATGAGGTAAGGTATGTAGCTTTTTTTCATCCTCTACTATAAAAGTCTTGTACTCATCTGTGATCGCATATGTTTTACTGACAAATAAACTCCCTTTATTGCTAGGCGCAAGGATATATTGGTTCTTATCTCCAAATAGTTGAAAGTCCGATTTTCCCATAGCGGTTCGCATTCTATACTCTGGTTCTTTTGAGGGTTGACTGGGCTTCAAGAGAAGTAAGAAACAAGCTCCCGTTATGACTAGAAAAAGAAGAAGGAGAGACCAGACGACTTTCCGATTCCTAAATACCTGTTTGTTCACTATTAGTTCCCTCCTATTCCAACTAAGTGATTGAAATAAAGATCCTCATTTTTACCATAATTATCATAGGTAAAATTATAGTCTTTAATATCCTGTGTTACATTTTCAAATTCTCTCAATCCTTTTACGAGCTTTTCTCCACCCAGTTGCTCAGGAGAAATACTGCCATCCCCACTGAAAAGAGATTTCACTTCCTCTGTATAGTCCCCAGATGGTTCAATCGCATTTAACTGTTTTTCTATTTCTTTAAATTTAACTACAGCATCTTTTACATTATTTCCTTTTTCCTTTAAAATCCGACGGAAATAATAACCTCGTAAACCATTCTGCTGGAGGTCTGCCATCCGAAGATTGGCCTCAAAGTCATAACGAGATTGACCAGAAATATGCTTATAGCTATTTCCTTCTTTTATTGCTGTAGCACCTGTATCCATTTCTTGATTTAAAAGATCGTTATCAGTTTTTTCCAACTCTGATTGAATCTTTTGAGCTTTCTCAAAATGTTCTAAGAAACCACCAGCAACATGTGAACTAGCTTTTTTTATATTCTTATATTTTTTAAAATCAGTTTCACTCAGTGCCTTTGTACCATTTTTAGCTATAGCATCAAATATGTTTTTCTCCTCTTTGGTTGCTGCTGCTGCTTCTACCATATTCCAAAAGAAACCTGCAGCCGGGTTCATAGATACAATGTTCTTAGTTGTATTATAAGCCGATTCCAGCCATAAACGGTCTTTTTGCTTTCTAAGTTCTTCCATTTTATCTAATTTTTTAAGCTGATCCTGCTCCTTATAACTACTTACACTAATCGTTTCAGAGCCATCTTTTCGATCTATTCCTAAATCTTGGATTGTAAAGGTATATTCACCATTCTTCTTCGAAGAGGTAAAACTTCCTGCTTTAATATTTCGTTTAGTCGACACTGTATAATCACCAGTCTTCCCATTTTCTTGGGCGACTCCTTTAACTGTTATGGTAACCTTTCCAAATTTTTCAGTATTCATATACGTTAAAATATTATTTAGACGACCATAGCGAACGGAGGTTTCCTTTAATGCTTTTAAGCGTTCTTTTGCTTCCTCTTCCTCTTTTAACCATTCTTCATACTCTTTACTATTGTAGTCTTTTGGCATAGGCTTTCTCAACGATTGCCCCTTAGCATTAAGGCCATCTACAATCGTATCAATACTAGATGATAATTTCGCTGTATAGACTTGAACCTCTTTCACATCTCGATTAGAAAGAACCTCAAAGAATGCCCCTAATCCATCAACTTCACCTTTCTCAGCAGCCTTTTCTAGACGATTGGCAACTAGCATCGTCGTTGGGAGACTAGCATCATTCACTTTCGCTCTGGCTAATTTTTCAAAATAGTCTTTTTTTGTCTTATATCTAGATTCAGAAATTAAAACCTTTATGATTTCAACATCATCAGAGGTATAAGCCGCATCAAGATAATTGACATTATCCTGTCTTAAATCACCTCGTTGGATAGCATCCAAAATATTTAAAGCTGGAATAGAAGTTATGGCCTTGGCATTTTGAGTCAAAATTGCTAAAGACTCAAAGGTCTCGGCTGACTTTGTTATGTCAGTCTCTAGTTTTTCATGAGCAGTCTTAATTCCCTTATGTGTTTCCTTTCGAGACTTCACTTCCTCCAAAATCAAACTGTCAGCTGTGGAATCAAAATTAGAAATTGTGGCATCCCCTTCTCCCATTACATCAACAGCTTGCTGAACTACTTTTATGACTTTACTTTTTACTATTGCAATTACATCACGTTGCTGGGCTTCCAAAGAGTTCGTTAGAGTGGTCATAGATTCATCATCTGTAAAAGCCAAGGAAGAAAAACCCAAACCTTTCAATTCTCCCGTAAAGGTGAAAACTTGTTGACCATAGGTCATGACAGCCTTTGGAGCATCTTTAAATACCGTTGTTTGTATCGCATTCAACTTCTCAAAGAATGCATTAATGGCCTCTGCCTTCTCACCTTCAAGGCTAGTATTAAACTCTCGGACTGTATCACTCGCCGCTTCTTCAAAACGTCCGCCAAAACTATGAATACTAGTTCCATAGCTGTCTAAACCGGCTATATTTTTCACTTGTATCGACATCTACCTCTCCTTTCTAGTTGCCATTTAAAGCCATATTTAAGGCGTACCGGGCATTTGATTCTGCCAACCGAGCGCTTTGTAAATCTGATTCTGATTCCGAAATCTTACTATCCAGCAAAGACAAAATCTCATCCTTTTTTTCAGACAGCATTTTCTCTAATTTGTCCAAATCTTCTCTCTTGTTTTACCTCATCATCATACTTTTCGCCTGCAATATAAGATGACAACGATGAGGATGTCCAGATATCTGTAGATTCATTTTTAACGTTCTTTCGCTCAGCTTCTAATTCTGCTTTTCTACTAGCCGCTTGGCTTGTTACTGACGAAGCGCTATACAAGGCATTGGTCAACGCTATAATAGTTTTAATATCTTTAGCCATAGCTATCTTCCCTTTCTATATCATTAATACTTTCATTCTACTTGCTACCCCATCGGAAACATAGTAGTGTTCTTGTTCTATTATACCACATGATAGATAACGTGAGAAGAAGTGGAAAGCAAAAGAAAACCACCTGAAATGAATTCAGGTGATTCATATATTTATGGAAAATCTTTGTATTGACTCTCTGCGATTTCAACCATTTTCCTACGATTATGGCGTTCCTTAGAATCTTTTCCGCCTTGGATATAACGTTCTCTACGTTCTGCTCGTGACTCAGGAGCTTTAATATAGATACCTCCATCAATTGCCGCAGCTAAAGCGGCTTCTGTTGCCGCAAAAGCATCTGCTACACTATCTAAATACTGATCAAGCGAATCAACCGTTGTTACTAAGCTCTCCATTGTTGCTTTGGTTCGCTTAACACAGTCTTCAAAATTACCTGTCACTGGCGCATCAATCAGCGAGCGAATGTCATCTGGTATTTCATTAGTAGATGCGTTGATACTCGCTTTTATACTCTTTATTCTCTCAGGATCAATTCGTTTCATTTATATTCCCTTCTGATCGTTGTTTTTGAACCCAGGCTTGATACTCTGCATAAGTCGTGAGTGGGGTATCAGAAACCTGACCCTTAGTATCTATACCATAAATCGTCAGTTTGTCTTCTCCCTTAGGCGCCATCCAGTACAAAACTTTGTCAAACCATTCCTCTGGGGTCACGTATTCTTCTTGAGGATTAAGAATCCAACCTTCTTCAGTTATTTTTTTCTCAATTTCAGGATATTCCTCAAAGAGGTTGATGTTGGTATCAATAACCTTGCCCTCCTCTTTAAAATCACTAGAAATACTGATGAGGTGATCCACTAAGTATCCCTTATCTTTTGCATACTGATCTAGTGTCGTATAATAAAAGTAAGGACCCGCTTCATAGATATCTGAACGCTTTTGATACTCTCCTTCTACTTTTCCGCTATCAATGTTTAAAACAAAGGTTTTCATAGTACCTTGTTTGTCTTTAACTTCTATATTGATGACGTTCTTGGGATTATTACGATAGGTGAAGATTCTGAAATCAATCGGAAAAAAACTGGCGTCATAGTCTTCGACTACTTTGTTTAGATCCACTTCTTTATCGGCTAAATCTTCTGTTCTATAGTCATAAAGACGAATCTTCCAATAATCTGATTTGGGCCTGTTTTTTCTATCGGTTAAATCAACTCCACCTTTACTTGTCATCACTTTCCGCTCGGTTGTATAAAGATAGGTACCATTCCCAAAAGAACCTCTACGCACTAAAACGAATTTTCGTTGATTCCCGAAAAAATATACGTTTTCTTTTACAGAATGGTATTCTTCAATGGAATACTCGACTTTTTCAGGTTCTTTAAAAAATTGTTGGAATCCAATAATACCAACTATAATGAAAGGGATAAGAATTAGGCTAGCTAACACAAATTGAAAAGCACGCCTATTTGATAATATATTCCTCATCGTATCAGTTTCCTCCTGCACCTACTCCATTTACATAACCTAAATAAGACCATTGTCGATAAGAATCTCGAGTGAAATAAGACGGATAATTTTCAGATGATTGAGGTTTATTAATAGCTGTTTCCGCATCCTTGAGCCCATTATACAACTTCTCAAAACCAATCCACTCTAGACTGCGATTAGGATTGGGTTTCCCTCTCAAAAGAGCCTTCATATCCGCATCGTAATCACCACTTAATTCACTACGATCAATTGCTTCATCAAACTTGTTCAATACTTCATATGGATCCTGTCCATTACTAATGGCCGTCTCTGCAATGTAAGTTCGCAGACCATTTTTCTTTAGATCTTGTTGCTTCAGATAGGCTTCTACATCGTAGCTAGGACTGATATATTGAGAATTACTCTTAGATTTATCATCGTTTGTGAAAGAAGTCCCACCATATTGCCAAAATTCGGCCTCACTACTTTTCTTAAGGGTTTTAATTTCTTTATCGTAATTTTCACTTTTTTCAAAATAATCATAAATATTTTTTGCAATTTTTGTCAAGCCTTTAGCTTTATTACTATACTTGTGTTCCGGAATTTGATCTAATAAAACTGGTGAAGAAATCGCCTCCGCGCCATTGATAACCTTTTTAATATCCTTATCTGAACTCATACCAGCCTCAACAATCCCAATCATGACACCTGCAGGCGCATATAACTTACCAAGGTCTTTAACTGTATTTAGAACCGTTGAAGCAAAGAGCTTCGACTTTTCTGCATTCAAATCTTTGATTTTGTCACTGTTCTCTTGAATATTTAGTGCTGTTTTTTCATCAATGATTTCAGACTTAACATTTGTAGAAACAAAAGTTCTATTTAAAACTGTGAAAGAAAAGCCTTTCCCATCAGTCTCTTTTGTTAATTTAAAACTACCTTCTTTAAATGAATGATTAGTGGAAAAAATTTGACTTTCGAAACCACCATTCGGTTTTGGAACTTGAAGACTTGTCTTCCCTTTCCCCATATCATTCATAGCAGTATACATAAAAAGACTGTTTAGTTTTTCATACCACTCTACTTTATTATTCAATGCCAAAACTGCTGCACGAACTTCGGCACTATTTTTTCTATTGAAATACTCAGTATAAGCCTCTTTAGGAGATCCTGGTGGAGGAAACTCTGGCATCAGAGTATCCACCTGTACTTTATAACTGTTTCCTGTCGCTTCAGCTGCCGCAGACAACCTCAATGCATAGTCTTTTACACTTTCTTTATCTCGTTGAGTTAAGGCTGCCATAAAAATTGATAGGTTAGGGACACTTCCGTCTTTTTCAGCATGATGAACTTCATACATCAAACGCTCAACAATTATCTGCCCTACTCCTAGGCTAGAATCCTTTGTATTCACATTTGCTAAATCTGTAAAGAATGCTCTTTTATCAGTATAATCAGCCTCACTCAAAATTACTGTCATAATCTTTGCATCTGATTTGCTTTGTATCGCATCAAGATAATAAATCTTATCTGGAGTAAGAGTTTTGTTTTTAATAGAATCCATTACAACTTTGGGCGTAACCGCAATCTTTGCTTGAGCGACCTCAATATTATTTTTCAAATCCATTAGCCCAGAAAGTACGTCAAATAAGGTTGTGTTAAATGTATCATGAGCACTTTGAATTGTATTATGAGTTGCTTGACGACTATCTTTTGCACCTGTCAAACCTCCTTCTGCAGCTGTTTTTGTTGCTTCTAAGCTCTCATTTTCTATCCCAAGAGCTGTAGTTGCAGTATCCAGTAAAGATTGAAGATTTTTTATGGTATCTTTCACGGCATATAATTGACTATCTTCTCCTTCGCCAGTCAATTTAGTCCCTACCTCTTGCATACCAGTTTCACTAGTCCAGGCCTCCTTATCAAACCCAGCATCACTAATACTATTTTCAAAGTGTGAAATACTCCCTGAGAAATGCTTTATATACTGAGGGAATGTGTGAAATACTTGATTTTGTAAAGAATTTAAACGCTCAAAAAAGGCTGTCAGCGCAAGTGCTTCATCAGTGTTATTCCCTGTCTTAGTATTAAATTGTCGTTCTGTTTCCTCAGATGCTGACTCAACATTTTTAGAAAACTCCTGAATTGCTTTTGCATACCGTTCTATTGCTGGTAAATCATATACTTTAATAACTTCACTCATATTTTCACTCCTTCGTAGCTAACAAGTCAATGCCTAAAAGGAACTTTCTTATTGCCAAATCACTCTTTTCTTCTTCTAATTCTTGAATTTTCTTAGAGACTTTTTCGGAAACATTATCAATTTTTGTATTAAAGTCTCGTTTAAGATTCTTCAAAAGTTCTTGCTCTGAAGTAGTTTGCTCTGAATATTTCTTTCCAGCTAGATTATAACCACTTTTGATATTTTCATCACTTACCAATACATAACTAATCGTTGTCGGAAATGATGTTAAAGATTTTTTTATTTCAACAAATTTATCAATCTCTGTCGTTAAAGATGATATAGATTGATTTATTTCATTAATTTCTGCTTGTATCTCTGCTCTTCCCATTTCTTCCCTTTCTATATCATTAATACTTTCATTTTACTTGCCAACCCATCGGCCACATAGTAATGTTCTTGTTCTTCCAACTGTGGCTCACGGACAGGTCTGTTGGTCACTGTCAGAACTGATTGATCACTTAAGCGAAGTGCTAAAATAGCCTGCTTATAAGAACGAGCAGTTTTTGAGACCACATCAATATGCTTGGTGATTAGTGGTGAACTCATTACAATTGAAGCATATCCAGCTCGAGTTCCTTTATCTAGGACATAAGCCAATGTATCAAGCGCTTCTGAATTTAATTCTCCCACCAATTCAGTTAAATTGTAGATAACTACTGTTGCGACATGCTCTCGCTGTTTACCTTCTAAACGTTCCTGAATCTTGAACTCCATCATATCTAATCCTTCTAGATATTCCTCTGGACTTGCAAGAATCGTCACACCTTCCATTTCAGGTAGACTATGATACTTCGGTGCCAAGACGATGACCTTCTGTTTCCCTTTGGCAATGTGTTTCACCAAGGCCGTCATCTGTTCTTCTTTATCTGTTAAGTAAAGGAGATTTCCTTTAGCCAGATTCCAAGTAACAGGCTCAACTGTCTCCAAGTCCAGTCCTAATGGCACAAGTCCGTGTTCATAGGCAGTCTGCACGCTTGCTCGGCTATAGAAGTCTTTCTCCGTCAACTCCTCTGGCACCATCGGAATGGCACTTGGGCGCTGTCCGGTCCAGGCTTCTTGGAGGGAAGCGACTGCTTGGCGCAGGTTATTGAGGACTTGGGTGTCATTAGCTCCATAAACTGGAAGTGCCAGCTGGATGACATCCACCTCTTCACGCTTCATAAGGGCACGTCCCTTGATGTCTTCCATGGTCATTGCGAGTGGGGTAGAGCCCACGATGGCTCGCACTTCACCTGCCTCATTCTGTGGCAGGCTCAACTGGTGCTTGAAGTTCGAATAGAGTTGAGCACGAAGGTTGGTTTGACGACCGGCTGTCATCAAGAGGTGAACCCCGATACTGAGACCTTCACGAGAGATACGCACCAAGAGCTTGAAGAGTTCCGCCTCATAGGCTTCTTCCTTGAAGGCCTCATAGCTATCTAAGAGGATGACAATAGCCGGCTCTTCCTGACCACTGGCCTGACGGTAGAGGTCTAAGGTCCCAACACCATAGTCCGCAAGGAGTTTCTTACGACGGTTAAGTTCTCTCTCCATGATTCGTACAAACTTAGAGATCTTCTCTGTTTGGTCCAAAAGCATGGTATCCGCCACCTGTGGAAGCTTGGACAATGGAGCCAAACCATTAGTACCAAAGTCCATCAAGTACATGGTAAGGGCCTTTGGACTGAATTTGCGAGCCAAGTCCATACCAGCTGTCTGAAGGAAGGTGGTCTTTCCTGTACCCGGACTTCCGTAGAGGAGGATATGACCATCCTTGGAGAGATTGATAGAGACAGCTTCCTGCTTCTGGGCCTGCGGGATATCCGCCATCCCCAAGAGGACAGAGAGTGGTTTCTCTTGTGTCCAGGCTACTGTCGGTTGCACTTCTTCCAGCTCGTCTAACGCGATGCGCTCTTTGAGCGGTGGTAACCATGGCTGTGGTACTGGAGGAATCTCTTGTTCTTCACACAAGAGCTGGATATGGTGCACTATCGCATCCAACTCTGTCGGAACTTCCTTGATTTCATCCACATCTTCTAAGCCTGATAGGTCTTCATTCAAGATCTCATATTGGCCCAATTCATTGATCAAGTAGATGGTATGATCTTCGATCCCCATATCGTCCTTGTCCGGCTGGTAATCTGCCCCTGACCAGGCTGACTGGAAGAGCTCATAGACTTCGTTATTCCCGACCTGTAGATAGGCACGTCCTGTCTGAGTAATCTCGGCCGCGTCCGGTGTATGAAGCATTTCATTGGAGTCCGAACGGTCTGCCACCTTAAGGGCGATCTTGAAGCGTGAGTTAGACCAGATCTGATCATCCACCACACCAGATGGTTTCTGAGTAGCTAGGATCAAGTGGACCCCGAGGGAACGTCCGACACGCGCGATGGATACCAGCTCCTTGATAAAGTCTGGCTGGTTGACCTTGAGCTCTGCGAACTCATCTGAGATGAGAAAGAGATGAGGGAGCGGTTCTGTCGCTTCTCCGTTTTTAAATTTCTTCTGGTATTGATTGATATGGTTGACTTCAAACTCTCCAAAGAGTCGTTCACGACGATGGATCTCCGCATTGATCGAAGCCAAGGCTCGCATGGATTGGGCACCATCCAAGTTAGTAATCGTCCCCAAGAGGTGAGGTAGGTTTTTAAAGAGATTGGCCATCCCACCACCCTTGTAGTCGATCAGCAAGAAAGCCACATCATGAGGGTGGAAGTTAACAGCAAGGGATAGGATATAGGATTGGATGGTTTCTGACTTTCCTGAACCAGTCGTCCCTGCGATCAAACCATGAGGTCCA
Organism: Streptococcus sp. oral taxon 064; assembly: GCF_001683375.1. Taxonomy (GTDB): domain Bacteria; phylum Bacillota; class Bacilli; order Lactobacillales; family Streptococcaceae; genus Streptococcus; species Streptococcus oralis_S. The sequence continues at coordinate 395,688 of NZ_CP016207.1, forward strand.
TGGGCTTTTTCATGCAGATTGAGCTGAACCAGGTCATCCTGACCACGCAGACCAATTGGCACAGCCAAACTCTTGTAAGGTGCGTTCTTTTTCCAACGGCTCGATACCTGCAAATCCTCAAAGGTCTCCGCCCCATACATTTCCATAAAGGTCACAGAATCTGGGATCGAACTCTTCAGATTTTGGAGGTGATTGAGCGGTGCCAAGGTACGGGCGATCCGCTCCTTGTCATAATCTGCTGGGAAATGATCCAAACGGAAGTCCGTCTCTTTCAAGACTCCTTCTTCCATGACCAGTTGACCTGTATTACGGTCCTTGATATTGATCACTGTCTGGATGTTCTCAGACAAGGAACTCATGACATCCTCTACAAAGATGAGAGAGCAGCCTAATTCCGTTGGATCTTCGGTAAAGAACTCCATGATGATATGATCCAAAATCAACTTTTCATCGGTCACTAGAACCACGTAATGGGGATGGAAGAGGGTGCTCTCCTTGTGGGTTGCTTCTTCCTTTTGACTACGGCGTAGTTTCAAGATTTGGTTCAAACTATTCAGAACTTGGTCCCGTGTTCGTTGATTGTAGACAAAACCGCGAACATTGAGTTCTTGCAGTTTGGCATGAGGAAGCCAACGCATCCAAGACCATTGCTCTTTTTCCTCTTCAGGCAGGATCGTAATAAACTGCACATCATGATAAGAATGGAAAGTCGCTAGCTGCATCACCAAAAGCTGCAGTTGCTCTAGGACGAGATTTCTAGGTCCAATATAACCCACTGGTCCATGGCTGAGGTTTGCCGGGATTGGCATATCTGGGATCTTTTTGTGACGACTATAGAGAGCGTAACCCTCTTCTTCTAGAGCATCCTTCTTACCACTACGCTCCTGTTGACCGTATTTCAAGTCATAGCTAGTCGGCATTTTCCCAAGTCCCAAGCGATAGTATAAAAAGTCAAAATGCAAGGGAGTCTTTTCATAAATCCGGTGATTGTAACTCTCAACCAAGTCCGTCAACTCTAAAATCGTTGGAAAATGATAGTGCATCCCTTCTTTTTGTTCTCGTTCCAGACGAGTCAATTCCTTGACCTTATCTTTCAGGTAAAGACGATAGAGATCGACCCGTTCCTTCTTATCAGCCTTATACTTTTTACGATTTTTGATAAAACCACGGATAGAAAAAATCATTGTGGTTATGGACATCCCTACTGTCGCAAGAATATAGATCCCTCGAGGTTGAATCAAGGTGATTAAGACGGTTACTCCGACCATCATCAGAGGAGGAACGATCAGCTTTAACAGTTCATCGCTCGGTTTAACCGGTTCCTGGCCTGGGGGATTAATCAAGATTTTATCCTCGCTACCACGATAGATGATCCGTGGAGAACGATGATAATCTGGATAATCTTCATAAAAACCATATCGAGATGGTTCTCTCAGAGTCAGTTGTGGCCCAACTTGGGCAGGACCCTGGACCCATACTTCATCTGGATAGAACTTGATCGTCACCGCCCCTAGACTCAACTCATCTCCAAAACCAATCAATTGCTGGTCCATTTGTTCCAGATGATTGTTTCGATAAAATGCGCCTTTTAGTCGAGTTAGCTTCCATTGATTTTGGGATTTTTGGAGTAAGAGTTCAACATCTCCATCTAGTGTGATCAATGCACCTTTTTGAGAGCCAATCTGAAACTCTGATAAATCCAAAAGGTCATAAACCCTTGGCTCCCCTTCTCGGAGATAAAAGACGACCTCACCCAAACGCAGACCATCTTTCAAGAGTCCCACTTCATCGTCGTACTGATAAAAGACCTCGTCACCATCGACCTTGAGCTGAATCGGTCTTTCCTGTTGATAAAGGTAGACTTGGGCCTTTTCAGTCGCCCCGATCAAGACCGTCTTATCTACACCCAGTTCTACTTCATAACGCAGACCTTGGCTGTAGAAAATGATTTGTTTTTTCATAATTTCTCTCCTTGGTCTACTTTAATTGCTAGAGGAGCTACTTGGAACAGGTTTCTTCTCAGATGACGGTTTGCTTTCAGAAGCCTTGTCTTGCGGATTAGGAGTTGTAGAAGCATTGGAGCTTGATTCACTCGTTAGTAGCTCACTTCGACTATCCCAGTATTTCTTATACTCGCTTTCCAAAGTATTCAACTTACTTTCACGGTCTTTTCCTGACAAGTTGCCATCTTCTCGAACCTGCTTGATTTCCTGAGTCAAAGCGTAGAGAATCAAGTCACTGTCGTTAATCCGTTTCGCAATATCAAGAGCCTCTTCAAAACGATTGCGCCCAACCTGGATCCAGTAAGTCAAATAAAGCTCATCTGACTTGAGTGTTACGTTGTTCAAGATGACTTTCTTTTGTTCAGAAGAAAATTCCAACCCCTGAATATAAGAGTAAGCCAACTCATACTTTTGCGTATTCGGCAAGCTAGCTGGATCAATTCTCTCTAATTCTGTAATAACACCACTATAATCCACTTTAATAAAGGCAGTATCAGCCTGCAACATCTTTTCTTTGAAAGGATTTTGCACAAAAATCAGATAGATCAGTGGAACGATTAGCAAGACAACGCTGGCTGTTAACCAAATCGTTGCCAGTTTAAAGACACGATGGCGTCTACTTGGAACCAAGACCAAGTCTGCTCGTTCTTTCGAAGCCTTCTCCGTGTAGTACTTCTCCAAAACAGCTACTGCAGCCTCTATATCATCTGCCTGACATAGATCATTTAAGAAGTCTGGCAAGGTCTCTAATTCCAAGGAACCATTATAAAGATCCATGAAATCCAAATCGCTAAATAGTGTTACTGTAAAACATTTAGCCTGGCGTAAAAAATCTTCTGAGGATATTGATTGAGGAACCATCAGACCAGGAATTCCACGATAAGCAATCTTAGCCTGAGCATCCTTGGTAATAAAGAGATTTACTGGGTGCAAAAGGAAAGTCACAGGTAACTCCAAGGCGCCCTCTAGACGAAAAACGTTTAGGGCCAAACGGATTCTTTCCGAAATGGTACGTTCCTTTATTTCCTCATAAGTCAGTCCATGAGCTTCGACTTGATAGGAGAAGGTGACACTATCCTCATCAGACACCATCGATTGCTCCAAAAAGAATGGATGATGCAAATCCAATAGTAACAGTTCCCGTAAATCTTGACTCGCAACATCTGAACGTTTGAGTTTTAATTCCCAGTTTGTTTCATTTTTTTCATAGACAAACGACTGTCCACCAAATTCAAATTTTTCTTCAGCCACCTATATCTCCTCAATTTCTACTAAATCTCCTGTCGTCATAGGATAATCAGACAGATGTTTCCCTTCATCAATCAACAAACCTTTATTGACAATTCTTAATTGATATTTTTTTCGCTTGATACCTGGATTAAAAATCGTATCCACTTCTCGCACCAGCCGGCGCACTTCAATTCGCCGTGGAATGCGAATATCCACATCTCTTTCTCTCAAACGTAGGGTAATATTGATATGTTGCTCCACCTTTTACACGCCTCCTATGTCTGGTTTATCCTTTTCTAAGTTAGTTAGACAGACTAGTTAAAAAATTAGTCCATCCCTTCTACCATCACACGATAACTCATTACTGCCGTTGCTCCAAAAAGCAAGAAAATCAACACCACATAGAATATCTCTGGAAGAAAGTCATTCAGACCACCTTTTTCTACATGGCCTATATTTGTTTGAAATTTAATTGTTTTTTGAGCATTGGGCTGAAACAACTGTTCTTCAGAAGATTTTTTCACTGGTCTCTGTATAGCAGAAAACAGTTGGCCCCTTTCTGTGATCAACTGTTCCTCTTGATGCTGTTGCATGTCCTGCAACCTCTTTTGAGTTGCTTCATTAAAAAGCTCCTTGGTTTGTTCAGACTGTAGACCAAATTTCAATCCCTCTTTCTTTTCAAGTCGGGAATCATCAATCTGCAGACTGTTATCCTTCAAATCATCTGCAGCAGCCCCAGAGACTGCTGCACATGTTACTAAGGTAAGAAGGAAAAGAATGATTTTCTTCATATTTCTATTTTCTATTCTTTCTCAACTTGGCTTGCTTGAAACCACAAACTACTTTCTCTGATAAAAACATTTATAACAAGTAAAACAGCTATGACAACAATCGTTGCAACAAAAGCGATAATTGCTGCTGGATGTCCATCAAAGTATCCTGAGAGCAAACCTTCTAATATCGATAACGCATTGAGATTTTTGATAAATGCTGGGAAACCAGTTAGACTTGCTGTTGTCCCAATAGCATTTGATAGGTAGACAAAGCTAATCATCATAAAGAAGGAGAGTCCCATACCAATCACTCGGAAATGTTTAAGCAATAGATATTGACCTTGAATCAGTACAAATGCGGCTAAAACAATTAATAGAACCCAAGATGGTTGATATTCACGGCCAACCTGTAGCTGAACACTTGATACAACACCAACTACCAATCCGACAACGAGACTTAAAGCAGATAGGATGGTTACCGTCATCAAGTCTGTATCATGTAACTTATCAAGTTTGAACTTATCTTTGACTTTGCGAATAACGTTTTGAGTTGCAAACAGATAGGCTGTAAAGAGGCTAACAATCTCCAATAGTAAAATCCATGTAAATGGACGGTAAACATTGACAGTCGCTTTCACTGAAGTAGCATTTTGGGTAACAGGATTGGATAAGAAGTTCAACAATACTTCGTTTGGTACCCCATTTTGATAGGCATTATTCAGAACCTTCACAAAGGATTCTACAAAGTTTCCATTGTTAGTCAATTCTTCGTTAAACTGCGTCATCAAGGAGTCAGCATCTTGTGACAACTTTTCAGTACTTGTTTGAGCGTTTGACAATTCACGATTGAAATTACCTAAAGTTTCATTCACAGACTCTGCAGCTTTGACATTACTTTGAGAAGATTCCTTCACACCCGTAGTTTCTGACAAGAGAGCTGCATAATCTGAATTTAGAGTAGCCAATTGATTATTAGTCTCTTCAAAAGCAGAATTGCTCCCCCCTTGCTTCTCAACCAAATCATCTAGTTTCTTTTCCAACTTCTTGTACAACTCTAACTGTTCATTGATTTTTGTATTCAATTCTTGGTTGGTAGTCAAAACATCCTGCACATTTTTTTCTAGAACAGGCTTCAGTTTAGTCAGTGATGACAAGGCTTTATCTACTTTCTCTTTAGCACCCTCTGTATCTTTATCGCTAACAGGTGCAGTTAAGCTGTCTTCATACTTCTTCAGATTTGAACTAATAGCTTCAAACCAAATATCTGACAATGCTTTAGACACATTACTATTTTTTAACTCTTTGACAGTATTATATGCTTGTGTGAGTGCTTGTACCTTTTGGTAGTCAGAAGCTATTTTCTGAACCTTTTGTCCATAAGACACTGCAGCTTGCTGAACACGTAACACATCTACTGGAGCACTAGCTGCTTGAACATCATTCAAGGAAATATTAATTGATTTTAGCTCTGCTTTTGGAGCTGGGCTTGGAGTCCCGGTTGAACCTGTAGTTGGAGTCGGAGCTGCCTCTGCAACACTATAGGCTACTTTAAAAGTCCCACCCGTCTTTAAATCAATTTCTTGACCAAACTCAACTGGTGTACCATCATAAGTGACTGAGTGAACTGTCACTCCTGATTCAGCTTTCCATGATACCTTAGCCTTTGTTCCTGTTCGTCCAACAGCACTCGTACTCGTGATTGCCAGATCTTCCAAATTCTTCAAATCAGTCGAATTGATTTCGTCACTAGGCTCTTTGATTGTTTTTAATTCAGTATAGTCTACAGAAGGAATTGTGATCGGTGTCATACCAAAACCATTAAATTCTTTTCCACTAAAGTTTTCTTTTGGTAATTCTGAGATTGCAGAAGCCAACTGCTCTTTGAGAGATTCTTCAGCCTTCTCTAGGTCCTTGTTTGCAGCTTTATCCAAAAATTGATCAAGAGTGATGTTGCTCTTCTCACTTGTTCCATAGTAAGTAGCTAATTTCTCATCAATAAAGTTATGAATATCCTTTTTATGATTTTCAAACTTCGTTCTTTCATCTGTTAGATTGGTCTGTAAACTCTCAATCTCTTTTTTGATGTTTTCTGCTACTGTTTTATAGGAAGGTACAACTTCAGATGACGTACCATCAGAGGATGCTGGTGTTCCGTCTATATTCGCAGTCAGACTACCTTGAGCTTTAATTAATTCCTTATAGGTTTCAATTTGTCCCTTAACGTCTTCCCGACTCTGAGAAATGAGCCCAGTGATAACATCCGCATGATTTTTCTTCTCATCTACTCTATTCTTAAGCAGAGTTCCAAACTTCTCACCATAGGCAATCTGCGAAACATCAAAACGACCAAAAATCTGTGAGTAGCCCTCCAAACCTGTCTTTAAAGCACTGTTGGCGTCAACAGAGGAACTAGACATACTATAGAGAGTTGGGAAAAGATTTTTAGAGTTGATAGCTGTATTATATAAATTCGTACGATAGTTTCCGATATTGGTCGCTTGTATCTGTGAGCTAGCTTGAACATTCTTTTGTGCTGTATAAAGGTTGTTCAAAATACTAGCCATATACATGTCAACTAACTGACCATTCAAATCAGCAACAATGTCTTTCGCTAGTTTATTTGCATCATTTTCTACTTGCAAATTTCCTTGCGCATTCACCTTATAATTGATGGTTGTCTTATCAACATTGATGCTGTTAATATCGAGTATTTTTTCAGAAAAGTCACTAGGAATTGTTAAAACGAGTTGGTATTTCCCACTTTCTAACCCAGAATCAGCTGCTCCACGAGGGACAACAGACCAATTTTGTGAATTATCACGCTCGATATTTTTTACATAACTAGCACCTAGATTGTATTCTTTTGTATCTACGTAGACAGGCTTATCTTCATTTACGATAGCTACATTTAATTTTGTCTGCTGATTAGCCTTTGCATTATTTTCATTGCTAATCGTTGTATTTTTTTGAACAGATAGATTCAAAAAAATAATCAATGCAAGCAATCCTAATGCCAACAGACTACTTCCTATATATTTAAAAATTCTATTCTTCCTCATATTACTTTAAATCTTCTCCGTCATAAAAAATAGGAAGGCTCTCGCCCTCCTAAAGCCAATTATATAACAAATTAAATTTGTGATGCAAGATCTTGGTCGTTTTGCTCAACAATTTCAGCAACCTTGTTCAACTGTGCATTGATCTCATCAAGCAAAGTTGCAAACTCCTCAATTTTTGGAGACAATTCTGTGAATTGGCGATCAAAGCTCTCAAAAGCAGCACCTTTCCAGTTGTCTCGGATAGTATTTTGCTCTTGAGTCAATGTGCGAAGTACTTGTCTTACTTCCTCAGAACCTTGAGTGTACTTTTGAGCAGAGGTGCGCAATTCTTCTGTTGTTAATTGAATTAAAGCCATGTGAAACTCCTTTATATTAATTTACTCCCTCATTATATCAATAATTTGCCTCAATTGCAAGTTTAAAATTCATTTTTTATTCTATTTATAAAAAAATAAGAGCTATTTCCATCTAAAAACTAGTAAGAAGGATTAAATTATCTACTTTTCTTGTATAATTACTTCTTTTTTTTATCTATAATAACAAACTCATATCATCCTTCTTTTATAAGGTATATTTGTTAAAGATTCTTTTCTTCCAACTTTCTATAAAATTTTTTATTCTCTTGGTGGCGAGCTTCCAGTACATTCTCTATACGATTCTTATAAAGTTGATGATAACTATCTAAATTGTTCTCTATCTCAAAGATATAAGGTTGAATTTCTGCAAAACTACTGTCTCTACATGCATAGGAAAGCGCCTCTAGGAGATGATCCGTCTCCCTACTAAACTTGTGGAAATCATCATCCAAATCCATCTCCAAACGCTCTAAGTCTCGTAATTTACGATTATGTTCATCTTCTAGTTTCTGAAGTTCCTTTTTATCCATAACTAGTTTTCTCCTAGCTTTTGATTGGACTTTGTAAAGTAGGAGTTTGCAAGGTCTGGGTCAAGTAAGTTTCGGCGGCATCTGCTGCTTTCCCCTCAAATCCACCCTTAATATTGTCCACATAGGTCTTAGAAGCATACTCTTTCATATCTGCGGCTGCTTCTTGCAACTCTTTAACTAGCTCCGCACCTTTAGCAAGGATTGACAACTCTTTTGCAGTTACCAAGGCCCTGACTGCTTGGCGTTCTTGTTCCTTCATTCTTTCCTTGAAGCCTCTGTCGAGTTGCTCTCTTGTAATTAAAGTATCCTCATCCGTTAGGACTAACATTTTTCTCCCTCCATGTTTGCTTTACATTCGCCAATAGATTGTTAAAATCTTCAGCACTATTTGTATCTATGGTCTCAAAGGAACCACTTGCTTTAACCAAGCTTTCTCCTAGCTGCTCGATTTGTGTCAGAAAGGATTTGGCTGCTGTCTCCGTATCGCTCGCAACGCCTTCATCCCAAAAGCTTGTTGTATCAAAACCAGAAAGCAGATTCGAAACTTCTGAGCTTGACAAATATCCAACCATGTCAAATGCTGTCTTTCTTGTTTCTTTTATCATATTTTGAATATCTTCCTTAGCATCTGAAAGTAAGGTTTTCACATATTTCACTTTATCTTCCATGTCAAAATTTGCCAACTGGGCTGCTGTCTGGAGCAACTGAGCTCGGACCAAAATTCTCTTTTCTCCTGTCAGATTGCCATTTCTCAGTTGTTCCTGATAACGAGGAATAGCTTCTCTATCCCATTTTATCGATTCTTTACGAGCTTCTTCGACAATTTTACCATACTCTGTTTTAAAATTCTCAAAAACAACATAGCCGATAACCATGTTTGTTTGAGCCTCACCCCTCATAATAGAATCTAAAATATTAGCTGCTACATTTTCATCAACTCCTAAAGCTCGGAGGGAATCCAAGGTTGTCGCAATTAATCGAGCCAACTTTTCACCTGCCCTGAGCAATTCCGGGTGAAAATCCTCGGACGCAGTCAACAAATTTCCCTTCCCATCCGATTGGAAAACACCAAAGTCATGGGAGCTTTCCGGATCAGTAATTTGGGTATAATGAAGGGGGACAAGGACATTGACTTTACCGACGGGTTTCTTAAGGGGTTCATCGGAGTCCCCAGGTAATTTAGTAATGGTATGCTCACGATTGAGCATCCCCACGACATCAAAAGGATTGACATAGTACTCGATTTTTTCGCTAATCTTTTTGATTTTCTCATCGCTGAGGCCCATTTTCTTTAAGCTCTTTGTCGTGTCTGGACCGTCAAAGAGAACCACTTTGCCGATTTTCTCCAGTTCCTCATCGGTCAGGCCAGCTACTCCTTGCGCAGAAACTATGGTCCCTAAGGAGTGACCTGTGATGTCCATCGTAGCTTGCGGAGCTTTTTCAGTCATCTCTGCAATCTTCGTTTTCATTCCTACTGTCGCTAACTTGGCTTGCGGCGTATGGATATGATTGAGAGCGAACTTAGCATCGTTGTCAACCCAGTCGTTCCAATTTTCTTTACTGATGGCATCACTTCCGCGGATAGCCATATAGGTTTTCTTGGTATCATTAGTCAAGGTTGGCGTATCCGTTAAGTAGTAGGCACTGAAACCAGCTTCATCATCAGTTAAGAGTCCTTTTTGATAACGTTTGTGATGAACATCCTGCCTCATCCCATTCGCATCAGGAACTGGTGTCGATGTGACTTTATAAGTATCTCGCAACTCAGGATCTGGTTGCAAGTAGACTCTACCATTATGGGGAAGATGTTTACCTCCAGGGGTGATTTCTTCGTTATAAATTATTTCTTTTGAATAGTCAAACACTCTTGCTTCTATTGAATTATTTTTAGGTGGAAAATTATTGGGACGACCAATATAAGCCGATTGCGCTAAATCCGCATAAAAATTATCAAAGGTTTTTAAATTACTGTTAGTCATAAATCTCCCATACGTTGCCTTTCAAAACTCTTATCGGTTGCATTTCAGAAATTTTCTTAATATTGGGAATACTATTGCTATTATATTCTATAGGGAAACCAATTGTAAATTCAGTATCTTCATTGTTATTTATTTTTCCATCCAATGTTATAATATATCCCCCACCTTGAGGGGTACCATTTCCTATATTTTCTACTTTCATACTATCCCAATCAAATTGGACACTTTCGACTTTAGGATTTCTAGACTTTATAAAGTTCGCCATCTCCTCTTCATGCTCCTTCAGATAAGCCAACTGCTTAGCCCGTGGGCTCAGAGTTATTCCTCCAAATAGATTTGTTTTCTGTGCCATCCATGCGCCTCCTCCAAATACTACAAGGGCTATAACTAGCCAAAGTAAAGTACGTTTTTTCATCTCTTTCCTCCTATATAGTGGAATCTAAGTATATTATATCATGAATGTAAAAAAAAAATACTTTTAGCAAGTATTGTAAGTCAATTGGGAATGAATGGTGTTAAATTTGAGTAAAAATTATCAAAGGTTTTTAAATTACTATTCGTCATACTTGTCCCAACCTCCATTTTTTAACACTCTAGGCTGACTATACATACCAATCCTATCTATTGAAGGCACATCATTTTTATTTTTTAATCGAAAATCTATTGTAAAGTCAGAATCCTTTATATGATTAAAAGAACCCTTCACTGATAGATTATAACCTCCACCTTGTGGAGTTCCATTCCCTATCTGTTCAACAGTTAAACTATTCCAATCCATCTGAACAGATTCAATCTTTAAATTTTTAGACTTTACAAATTTTACAATTTCTTCTTCATGCTCCTTCAGATATGCCAACTGCTTTGCTCTCGGACTAAGAAATACTTCTCCAAATAGATTTGTTTTCTGTGCCACCCATGCTCCGCCTCCGAATATTACAAGAGCTAAAACTAGCCAAACCAAGGTACGTTTTTTCATTCTTTTTCTCCTATATATTTGAGTAAAAATTATCAAAGGTTTTTAAGTTACTGTTAGTCATAATAATACCATCCCCCATCCCTATAAATTCTTATAGGTTGCATTTCATAAATTCCAAATTCCTTTGGTATGCCATTAGCATCATTGTCTAAAGAAAATCCAACCATAAATTTCGTTTTATCATTATTATTTACCTTTCCTCTAAGTGTCAACATATAGCCACCACCTTGAGGAGTTCCATTCCCTACTTGGCCAACCTCCATACTATCCCAATTAAATTGAACACTTTCCACTTTAGGGCTTAAAGCTTTCACAAAATCAGCCATATCCTCTTCATGCTCCTTCAGATATGCCAACTGCTTGGCTCGCGGACTAAGAAATACTCCTCCAAATAGATTTGTTTCCTGTGCCATCCATGCGCCTCCTCCAAATACTACAAGGGCTAAAACTAGCCAAAGCAAGGTACGTTTTTTCATCTTTTTCCTCCTATATAGCGAAATCTAAGTATATTATATCATGAATGTAAAAAAACTTTTGGCAAGTATTGTAAGTCAATAGGGAATGAGTGATGATAAATTTGAGTAAAAATTATCAAAGTTTTTTAAATTACTGTTAGTCAAAAATCCTTCCTCCCATTCGTAAATAATTGGCTAAAGCCATTGAATTAGGAATAATTTTGTCATTCTCAATATCAAAAGTAACATTCCAAGAGGAGGACTCAATATGATTAAAACCACCATATACATTTACAATTTCTCCGCCTCCTTGAGGGGTCCCATTCCCAACTTTTTCCCATTTAGTTTCATCCCAAGCAATCTGAACAGATTCAATCTTTGAATTTTTAGACTTTACAAATTTTACAATTTCTTCTTCATGCTCCTTCAGATAAGCTAACTGCTTAGCTCGTGGGCTCAGAAATAAATTTGTTTCTTGTGCTAGCCATGCTCCGCCTCCAAATACTACAATGGACAACACCAGTAAAATCAAGGCACGTTTTTTCATAATGATGCTCCTTCAGATATATCATCTCCCTCTTACAATCCAAAACTCCTTAATTAAAAACAAATTACGGATCTATTGTTGCTTTAGAAATAGAAGATTGTCATTAAAACTAGTATAGCATAAAAGCCTCAAACAGCCTATTTCACCAATCACTCTTCTTGAAGATTTGTTAATAATTTGACCAGAAGGATTTGAGTTGAATGCAAAGAAACAATAGTGTGAATTTTGCTAAAAATCATCAAAAAACACCCCATGAGGTAAACTCTTGAGTGCTTTGAAACGTTGATAGTATCTTATTGATTAACGTTCTGAGGCAACTGACTTTGTCAGATTACACCAATTTAGTATGAAAATATAAAAAAGAACACCCCGAAAGGTGCTCTTTGTAAGTATAGTAATTCTTTCGAATTAACGTTTACTAAATTGTGATGCTTTACGAGCTTTCTTAAGACCTGGTTTCTTACGTTCAACTTTACGTGAGTCACGTGTAAGAAGTCCTGCGCGTTTCAATGAATCGCGGAAGTCTGGGTCTACTTGAAGAAGGGCACGAGCGATACCGTGACGGATAGCTCCTGATTGACCAGCGTATCCACCACCTACAACGTTAACGAAAACGTCGTATGAACCTACAGTTGAAGTAACTGCGAATGGTTGGTTGATAACAAGACGAAGGTCAGCGTGTGGGATGTACTCTTCAACATCTTTTTTGTTAACAGTGATTTTACCAGTTCCTGGAACAAGGCGAACGCGTGCAACAGCGTTTTTACGACGTCCAGTACCTGCATATTGTGCTTGTGACATACTTTATTGTTCCTTTCCTTAGATAAGTCCTGAAATATCAAGAACTTCTGGTTGTTGTGCGGCGTGAGTGTGCTCAGCTCCAACGAATACTTTCAATTTCATACCTTGAGCGCGGCCAAGAGTATTGTGTGGAAGCATACCTTTAACTGATTTTTCGATCAAACGAACTGCGTTTTTAGAACGAAGTTCACCAGCAGAGATTTGTTTCAATCCACCTGGGTGGTTTGAGTGAGTGTAGTAAATCTTATCAGTTGCTTTTTTACCAGTCAATTTAACTTTTTCAGCATTGATAACGATTACGAAGTCACCTGTATCAGTGTGTGGTGTGAATGTTGGTTTGTTTTTTCCGCGAAGTACGCTAGCAACAACTGCTGAAAGGCGTCCAAGAGGTACATCAGTTGCGTCAACAACGTACCATTTGCGTTCTACTTGGCCTGGTTTAGCCATGAATGTAGTTTTGTTCATGATTTCTCCTATATGAATATCGTTTTTGTTTACAGGGCGGATGTTCCGGTCCGCGGGGTATTTGAAAGGTTCCGGGGCCTTACAAATGGGGTAAACAATACCGTCTACTATCATACCAAATTTTACTACTAAAAGTCAATAGATATGAAAAATAATTTTCCTGATTTGACCTTTAAAATATCACAAAAACCTCGTGAAAACGAGGTTTCTATTGCTATTTGTAAGCTAAGGCACGTTTGAAGCTTTTCCATAGACCTAAGTCATCTGTCTGAAGGACTAGGCTGGCATACATGCGTCCGATAAAAGCTGTTGCAGTCACTGCAAAAACAACCGTTATGGCAAGCGAAATCCAAGCTTCTAGACCACTGGCATACCCATTTATAGCTCTAAACGGCATAAAGAAGGTCGAGATGAAAGGAATATAGGAACCAATTTTCAAAACCAAATTGTCTCCTGCAGCGCCTAGAGAAGTCACACCGACAAAGCCTGCTATAATCAAGATCATCAATGGCGACAAGGCCTTACCGGCATCTTCAGGACGAGAAACCATGGAACCAAGGAAGGCTGCTAAAACAACGTACATAAAGAGACTAACCAAGACAAACAATAAGGTATTGAGCGAGAAAGCCTCTCCTAGATGATTTAAAATTCCAGATTGTGCCAAGATTGGTAGGTCCTTAAAGAGCAGAATGGCAGCCAAACCACCCACGACGTAAATGCCAATATGAGTCAAAATCACAAGAAGTAGAGCCAGCATGCGAGCGTAGAAATAATGACTTGCTCGGATACTAGAGAAGACCACCTCCATGATTTTGGTTCCTTTCTCGCTAGCTACTTCCTGAGCAGTGACACTAGCATAGGTAATCAAAATCATATAAAGGAAGAAACCAAGCCCCGCAGCCGCAATGGTTTGGACCATCTTTTTGTTTTCCTTAGATTCGTCAATCTTCTCAGTAAAGTCAACAGTTTGAGCCAGCCGTTTTTCCTGCTCTTGGGACAAATTAGCCGCCGAGCGATTGAGTTGGTATTGCAGTTCGTTGAGCTTATTGGTTACTGCTAGCTTGATGCCTGTTTCAAGAGAAGTTTCACCATGATAGACGGCCTTGAGGACACTGTCCTCTTGATCAATCGTTAGATAACCCTTGATTTTTTCATCCTTGATAGCAGCTTGGGCACTGGCTTCATCCTTATAATCAAAGTTGATACCATTGGTACCCTTGAGCCCTTCTTCCACAGATGGTACAGTTGTTACTACTGCTATCTTGCTATTCTTGGCCATAGAAGACCCTTGGAGAAAGCCGATTCCTACAGATAAGGCTAAAAAGAGGAACGGCGAAATCACCATAAAGAAGAAACTCCACGACTTGACATGTCGAAGATAGGTTTCCTTCATTACAACCCACATATTTCTCATACTTCCACCCCTGATTCTAGTTTAAAGATTTCATCGATTGTTGGAGCTTGTTGGTCAAAGGTCGCGATGTATTGACCTTGAGTGAGGATTGGGAAGAGTTCTCTTCCAGCGCTCTCATCATCTAGGATCAATTTCCAACTTCCTTGCTTGGTCAAGCTCACCTGTTTGACATGAGGAAGGTTTTCCAGTTCTTCCTTGCTTCGTTCACTTGAAACAAAGAGACGTGTTTTCCCGTATTGATTGCGAACATCCTGAACAGGTCCATGCAAGACCACACGCCCATCTCGAATCATGAGAATATCATCGCAAAGTTCCTCAACGTTGGTCATAACATGGTCAGAAAAGATAATGATTGCACCGCGCTCTTTCTCTTTTAAGATGATCTGCTTGAGCAACTCAGTATTGACTGGATCCAAACCACTAAAAGGCTCATCCAAGATGATCAAGTCAGGCTCATGGATTAGGGTAATAATCAGCTGAATTTTCTGCTGATTCCCTTTGGAGAGGCTCTTGATTTTGTCGGTCAATTTGCCCTTCACTTCCAATTTTTCCATCCATTGAGGGAGTTTCTCCTTGACCTCCTTAGCATCCATACCTTTTAGAGTCGCCAAGTAGCGAACTTGTTCAAGGACTGTCAACTTGGGCATGAGACTGCGTTCTTCAGGCAAATAACCTATCCGAGCGTAGGTTTCCTGACGAATATCCTGCCCATCCAGACTGATCTCTCCTTGGTACTCCAAAAATTTCAACATACTGTGGAAAATCGTTGTTTTCCCAGCACCATTTTTTCCGACCAGCCCTAGAATTCGTCCTGGACTTGCCTGAAAATCGACACCAAACAAGACTTGCTTGGAACCGAAACTTTTCTCTAGATTTCTTACTTCTAGCATCTTCCACCTCCGAAATATGTTGCACTTATTATACTCCTTTTTGATAGCCTTTACAACGATTTATGTCCATTTTATCGGATAATAAGTAGCAAAAGTATCTTATCTCTAATAAATTTTAAGTACCTCAGTGATAGCTTTAGTATAACTCATTAAAGACTTTCTGAGATGGCTTCCTCCTCAACTATCGCTTTTCTCTTCTGAACTGTCCTTTTGAAACTAAAAACCCACCCCGAAGGATGGATTGAAAACTTAACGCACTTCTGCATGAACTTTTTCTTCGAGAGAAGTTTGGATTTTTTCCATGTAACGTGCTACTTCTTCGTCTGTCAAGCTATCTTCTGGATTTTGGAAGGTCAAGCTATAAGCCATTGACTTCATGCCAACTCCCAATTTTTCGCCTGAGAAGACGTCAAAGAGTTTGATATCTGTCAAACGTTTCACGCCTGCAGCTTGGATAGCGTCTACAACTTCTTGATGAGTGACTTCTGCCTTGAGGAGTAGAGCCACGTCACGGCTGACTGCTGGGAATTTTGTTATTTCCACAAATGGAGCAGCTGGTTGAAGGGCAGCTTCAATGGCTGAAAGGTTGAGCTCCGCTACATAAGTTTCTGGGATATCGTAAGCCTTGGCAGTAACTGGATGCACTTGACCAAGGAAACCAAGAACTTGGTCACCGAGTGAAATCACGGCTGTACGTCCTGGGTGAAGGCTAGCAATCTCAGCTGTTGCTGTATAAGTCACTTCTAGTCCCAAGCGAGTAAAGAGCGCTTCTAAGATTCCCTTAGCATAGAAGAAATCAACTGGAACTGCTGCTGTTTGGAAGTCTTTTTCTGCAACCAAGCCTGTCAAGGCAAAGGCAAAACTGTTGATTTCGTTTGGTAATTCTTCTTTTGGATTGCCTGTTTGTTCAAAAACTTTTCCAATCTCGTAAAGAGCCAAGTTTTTGTTCTTACGAGCCACGTTGTAGGCCACCGTATCCAAAATACCTGAGACCATATTTTGGCGAAGGACAGAACGGTCCACAGTCATTGGCCACATGAGTTCTGTAAGGTTACTTGGTTGAGCTGTGAACTCAACTGCTTTTTCAGGCGTTGTCAGAGCGTAGGTAATGATCTCTGTCAAACCTGCTCCTTCAGCGATGGTACGAACTTGGCGACGCAATTTTTGTGTCGCAGTCAATTCACCTGCTGTACCATCGTCTTTTGGAAGACTGGTTGGCAAACGGTCATATCCATAGATACGGGCGATTTCTTCAAAGAGGTCAGCTTCGATAGTGATATCCCAACGACGACGGGGTACGCTGACTGTAAAGCTTTCTGCATTGCCAGAAAGGCCAAAGCCAAGACGACGGAAGACATCTTCCACATCAGCATATGAAAGCTCCGTACCAAGGACGCGGTTAACGTCTGCAAGGGTTGAAGAAACTTCCACATCAGAAGTATCAAGCTGGCCTGCTGAAACGATGCCCTTACGCACCGTAGCACCTGCAAGTTCTGCAATCATGCTAGCCGCCGCATCAAGGGCTTCGTTAACAGTTGCCACGTTAATCCCTTTTTCAAAGCGAGAAGATGATTCCGAACGAAGGTTGAGGCGTCCGCTAGTCTTGCGGATGGATTTACCATTGAAAACAGCCGCTTCAAGGACAACACGACTAGAATTTTCAGAGATTTCTGTTGCTTGACCACCCATAACACCTGCAAGGGCTACTGGCTTGTCTGCGACAGTGATGACTAAGTCATTTGTTTCCAAGTCACGCTCTTCACCATCCAAGGTCACAAATTTTTCACCAGCACGCGCTTCACGCACACGGATGTCAGTCCCTTCAAAGGTATCCAAGTCAAAGGCATGCATCGGTTGACCAAAGTAGAGCAGGATGTAGTTGGTTACGTCTACTACGTTATTGATTGGACGGATGCCTTCGTTCATGAGGAGATTTTGCAACCATTGTGGACTTGGTGCGATGGTCACATTGTCCAAGATACGAGCGGCATAGTAAGGCGCCTTGTCTGTCTCAATGCCTACAGAAAGGGCATCTGCTGCAGCTTCATTTGTTTCTGTTAAACTGAATTCTTTAAAGTTTACTGCCTTGTCATAGATGGCTGCCACTTCGTGAGCTACCCCACGCATAGAAAGAGCGTCTGCACGGTTGGGTGTGATTGAAAGTTCGATGATTTCATCATCCAAGTCTAGATATGGGAAGACTTCCTCACCTGGAACTGCATCTTGAGGCAAGATTTGAATACCATCTGCGAATTCCTTCGGTACAACCGAGTCAGAAATCCCCAATTCACCAAGTGAACAGATCATTCCAAGTGACTCCAAGCCACGGATTTTCCCTTTTTTAATCTTGTAATTGTCAGCAATACGAGCTCCTGGAAGAGCCACCATGACCTTAATCCCAGCACGTACATTTGGGGCACCACAAACAATCTGACGGGCTTCTTCTTCGCCAACGTTAACCTGACAGACATGCAAGTGTGTTTCTGGCACATCTTCGCAAGACAAAACCTCACCGACGACAATTTTTGAGAGACCAGCAGCCAGTGATTCGACACCTTCGACCTCGATCCCTGTAGTTGACATTTTCTCAGCCAACTCTTGTGATGGCACATCAATGTCCACCAATTCTTTTAACCATTTATAAGATACAAGCATAATTCTGATTGTAAGATCTCACCGAGCAAGACCTTTTCAATTCCTTTCTTTTTCTTCGAGTCAGTCCTCACCATTCTCATCAAGAGAAAATGACTAGGACTGTGTTTCAGGTTTCAATCTTATTTAAACTGTTCTGAGAAGCGGACATCTCCTTGATAGAATCCGCGAATATCGTTGATTCCGTAACGGAGCATAGCGACACGCTCTTGTCCAAGACCAAAGGCAAAGCCAGAGTATACAGTCGCATCGATACCACTCATTTCAAGGACACGTGGGTGAACCATACCTGCACCC
Organism: Streptococcus sp. oral taxon 064; assembly: GCF_001683375.1. GTDB lineage: Bacteria > Bacillota > Bacilli > Lactobacillales > Streptococcaceae > Streptococcus > Streptococcus oralis_S. The sequence goes on from NZ_CP016207.1 coordinate 414,115, forward strand.
ATAATTTCGATCCAACCTGTTTTCTTACATACGTTACAGCCTTCTCCACCACACTTGAAGCAAGAAACATCCACCTCAACAGATGGCTCTGTGAATGGGAAATAAGATGGACGCAGACGGATCTGACGCTCTTCACCGAACATTTTTTGGACAATCAACTGAAGGGTTCCTTGAAGATCTGCCATAGAGATGTTTTTCCCAACAACCAAGCCTTCGATTTGGTGGAACTGGTGACTGTGGGTCGCATCGTCTGTATCACGACGAAATACGCGCCCCGGTGAGATCATCTTCAAAGGACCTTTTGAAAAATCATGAGCATCCATAGCACGCGCCTGAACTGGAGACGTGTGAGTACGAAGCAAGATTTCTTCTGTGATGTAGAAAGTATCCTGCATATCGCGAGCTGGGTGATCTTTTGGAAGGTTCATACGCTCGAAGTTGTAGTAGTCTTGCTCCACTTCAAAACCATCCACGACTTGGTAACCCATCCCGATGAAGATATCTTCGATTTCTTCACTGGTTTGTGTAAGGACATGACGGTGACCAGTCGCAACTGGGCGACCTGGAAGCGTCACATCGATACTCTCGCTAGCTAGTTGAGCTGCGACTTTCTTTTCTTCCAAGAACTTCGCTGTTTCTTCAAAGGCTGCCGTCAAGACATCACGAGCTTCATTAACATGTTTCCCGATGATTGGACGCATCTCAGCAGAGACATCTTTCATTCCTTTGAGGATTTCCGTAAGCGACCCTTTTTTACCAAGGACAGAGACACGCAAATCTTGCATCTCTTTTTCATTTTCAGCAGTAATCTGCTTCAAGCTAGCCAGCGTTTCTTCACGAAGCGCTTTTAATTGTTCTTCAATAGTTGACATAATTCCTCCATCAGTCTCTTGTAGATAAAAAGAAAACCACATGCCAAAAACTCCACTCGGAGCGTTGACACGCGGTACCATCCGTTTTCATCTGACAAGTCAGACCTTCATTTCTAAATCCTTGCACAAGTGAATTCACCCAGCTTTCATATAGAGAACTTGCAGTCACGGCTCTCCTCCCTGATATACTTCCCTTGAGTTACTAGTCTTGCAGATTTCTATTCAATTACTACTTAGTTTATCAGATTTTTACCATTCTTGCAAGACCTATCTCACTTCTGCTTGCCTTTAAATCGCCATTGGAAGCGAAGCTTGTCATAGAAAGGAAATTCGATAAACAAGACTCCCAAGCCCACACAGAGACTGGCAAGAACATCTGATGGGTAATGAACTCCCAGATAGACCCGAGATAGAAGCACACTGACTAGGTAGAAGCCAAGGACGATTTGCACAATTTTTCTCCAAACCGGATCTTTAATCCGTTGACTGAGAATGACAATCAAGGTCCCTACCATCAAAGTTACAGCCAGAGAATGGCCACTTGGAAAAGAAAATCCCTTCTCCTCTACCAAGTGTAAAATAGCTGGCCGTGGGCGCTGGTAGATATTTTTAAAGGTCACGATTAAGAGACCGGCTAAGGCTAGATTACCCGCCATGAAGTAGCTTTCTATCTTCCACTGCTTACGATAAAAGATAAAGGCTGCGATGGCAACCCAGGTGATGATTACTGGGATATCAATCAAATGCGTAAGCGCACGGAATAGAACTGTCAAATAATCTGGCAAGTCCCCACGAAGAGCAGTCTGAATCGGTTGATCAAAAACGACCAGCGTTTCAGGATAGAACTTAACCATATAGCCAAGAAGGACGAAAAGTAAAAGGGCAAAACTGCCCTTCATTAAAAATGTTTGTTTATCTCTCATAATGTTTTAAGGTTGGTTTCAAGAGGACGTATAACAACCAGAATGAAACGGCAAAGATTACACCCTCAATCAAGTTAAAAGGTAATACCATAGTCATCAAGTAGTTAGAAAGTCCTATAATTTCTCTAATATCAAAGTTGGCAAACTGCGCGTACAAAGGAACCGCATAGACATAGTTGAGAACCAACATGGCAGAAGTCAACCCAATAGTTCCCGCTAGAGATGCTAGTAGGAAACGAAGGGTGCTACGCTCCTTTTTCCAAATCAAACCAAAAGCGATAACAAAAACTCCCAGAGCTACGACATTCATTGGCAAGCCAATGTAGGTGTTCACTCCTTGGCTATTCAGAAGCAACTTCAAGAGTGAGCGCATCAAGAGAATTCCTAGAGCTGCTGGCAAATCCATCACCACCAAGCCCACAAGGACTGGCAAGATACTAAACTCGATCTTGAGGAAGGTTGCCGCTGGCAAGAGCGGAAAGTCAAAGTACATCAGCACAAATGAAATGGCTGATAAAATCGCAATGGTCGAAATTCGACGTGTGTTTGTCATAACAGGTTCCTCCAATTTTCTATAAAATCAGAAGAAGTTGGAAAGGATCCCTCTATCTATTCTCACTTTTTATATCCCAAAAGTTCCCTCTCACTCTTTTGAGCAAGCGGTTGCAATTCATCTATAAACTCATCAGAACAGACAAAGCCATTCTTTCGTCTTCTCCCATCCAGACTATACTGTCGGTTGTGGAATCGCACCACATCAGCTTGCGCTCGCGGACTTATTTGGCTAAGATATTTTAGATTTATCTAAGCGTCGCAGTCGAAGATAATACTTAAAGTATATCGAGACAAGACAACGACGAGAAAGCTAAATTAGCTAGTCAAAATTACCGCCGGTCGGGAATCTCACCCTGCCCTGAAGACCCTTTAATCATAACAAAAAACGCTTGCAAGTGCAAGCATTTTGTTTATTTCAATTTATCCGCTTCATAGGTGTGAACGAGCTCTAAACCAGCAAAATTTTGTTGACGAAGAGCCTCATAGACAATCATGCAGACCGTATTAGACACATTGAGGCTACGGACATGTTCATCATTCATAGGAATACGGAGAGCCTTCTCTGGATGTTCACGCATAAAGTCCTCTGGCAAACCCTTATCCTCACGTCCGAAGAGAAAATACTGATCTTCACCGCTTGCCAAATTTGCCTCAGAATAGACCTTTTCTGCAAATTTCGAAATCAGGTAGACTTGCCCTTTCATCTGAGACATGAAATCTTCCAAACTGTCATAAAAATAAATCTCTAACTTATCCCAGTAGTCCAAACCAGCCCGCTTCATCTTGCGATCATCGATAGGAAAGCCCATAGGCTTGATGATGTGGAGGGGAGAATTGGTCGCAGCGCAAGTACGCGCAATGTTACCTGTATTTTGTGGAATCTGAGGTTCAAATAATACAATGTGATTTGTCATGACTGGCTTCCTTTTATCATTGCAAAAAAATAGCCACACTGCCCGGAGTCAAGCTCAGCAAACAGCGTGGTTAAGGCGTCGTTAACTTACCTCACAACAGGTTTGAAGTAAATCAGCGAAACTACTTCCTTAGTATAACACTTTCAGAATCATTGTCAATAGAAACGACTTGATTTTTTTACTTTTTTTTGATGATATTTTCATGTTTGGTCATTCCCTTTCTGAAAAGGTATGGTAAAAGAGCCAAATCACTTCAAATCGGAGCCATCGTTATAGAAGTTAAACAAATGTATCTTCAAAAACTTGAAAAAGGCCTTTCTTGCCCTAAAAATCGCCTTAGCAAGTGCATTTTTTGCTAAAAAAGGGTATGATAGTTACATCATGAAAAAGTAGGTTTTTTATATGAAAATTGTCCTTGTTGGCGGAGGGAAAGTTGGTTTCGCCCTCTGTCGTTCACTGGTTGCAGAAAACCATGACGTTGTCCTCATCGAACAAGATGAGGCTGTCCTCAATCACATTGTCAGTCGCTATGATATCATAGGTCTCCTTGGAAATGGTGCTGACTTTGCCATCTTGGAGCAAGCCAGTGTTCAAGAGTGCGATATCTTTATCGCCCTAACCGAACACGATGAAGTGAATATGATTTCAGCGGTACTTGCTAAAAAAATGGGTGCTAAAGAAACCATCGTTCGGGTGCGAAATCCTGAATACTCTAATGCCTATTTTAAAGAGAAAAATATTCTTGGATTTTCACTTATTGTTAATCCAGAACTCCTAGCAGCGCGTGCAATCTCAAATATCATTGATTTCCCTAATGCCCTCTCTGTCGAACGATTTGCTGGAGGTCGGGTCAGTCTCATGGAGTTTGTTATCAAGGATTCTAGCGGTCTTTGTCAAATGCCAATCTCAGACTTCCGTAAAAAGTTTGGTAATGTCATTGTCTGTGCTATGGAGAGGGATCATCAACTTATGATCCCAAGCGGTGATGTTATTATCCAAGACAAGGATAGGATTTTTGTTACGGGAAATCGTGTAGATATGATGCTTTTCCATAACTATTTTAAATCTCGTGCAGTGAAAAGCTTGCTTATCGTCGGGGCTGGAAAGATCGCTTATTATCTACTAGGCATTTTAAAAGACAGTCGCATTGATACCAAGGTCATCGAGATCAATCCTGAAAGAGCTCGTTTCTTCAGTGAAAAGTTCCCCAATCTCTATATTGTCCAAGGAGATGGAACTGCAAAAGACATTTTGCTGGAAGAAAGTGCTCCCCACTATGATGCAGTCGCAACCTTGACTGGAGTTGATGAGGAAAATATCATCACTTCTATGTTTCTTGACCGTGTTGGCGTCCATAAGAATATCACCAAGGTCAACCGAACAAGCCTTCTAGAGATTATCCACGCACCTGATTTTTCAAGTATCATCACACCAAAAAGCATCGCAGTGGATACCATTATGCACTTTATCCGTGGTCGAGTAAACGCTCAGTATTCAGATCTTCAAGCCATGCACCATCTAGCAAACGGTCAAATTGAAACTCTCCAATTCCAAATCAAGGAAGCTAATAAAATGACTGCCAAACCTCTATCACAGTTGAAATTAAAAAAAGGGGTTCTCATCGCAGCCATTATCCGAAAAGGAAAAACAATTTTCCCTACTGGAGAGGATATGCTTGAGGTGGGAGACAAGTTACTCGTGACGACCTTATTGCCAAATATCACCAAAATTTATGATTTGATTGAGAGGTAAAAAATGAATAAAAGTATGATTCGTTACCTCCTCTCAAAACTTCTCTTGATTGAGGCTGTTCTTCTCCTAGTACCTGTTAGTGTAGCGATCTATTACCAAGAATCCAGTCAAGTATTTATCGCTCTCTTTTCTACGATTGGAATTTTAGTCCTTCTCGGTGGTCTAGGCGTTTTACGGAAACCGAAAAATCAACGTATTTATGCCAAGGAAGGGGTCTTAATTGTTGCCCTCTGTTGGATTCTCTGGTCTTTCTTTGGTGGCCTCCCCTTTGTCTTTTCAGGACAAATCCCAAGCGTCATCGATGCCTTCTTTGAAATCAGTTCTGGTTTTACAACGACTGGTGCTACTATCCTAACAGATGTTTCCGTTCTCACCCGTTCCCTCCTCTTCTGGAGAAGTTTCACCCACTTGATCGGAGGGATGGGGGTACTCGTCTTTGCACTTGCCATTATGGACAATGCCAAAAATAGTCACTTGGAGGTGATGAAGGCTGAGGTCCCTGGACCCGTCTTTGGCAAGGTCGTATCCAAGCTAAAAAACACTGCCCAGATTCTCTATCTGCTTTATCTGGCTCTCTTCTCCCTTTTTGTGGTTATCTACTATCTAGCAGGCATGCCTCTCTATGATAGTTTTGTCATCGCTATGGGAACGGCAGGAACTGGGGGCTTTACCGTCTATAACGACGGAATTGCCCACTACGGTAGCTCACTCATCACCTACCTAGTTAGTATCGGAGTTCTGGTTTTTGGGGTTAACTTCAATCTCTACTACTACCTCATGCTCCGTCGGGTTAAGGCTTTCTTGGGAGATGAAGAACTACGAGCATATATCATCATTGTCCTAGTTTCTACAGGCTTGATTACGCTTAATACACTCCACCTCTATCAAGGTGTCTCTAAGAGTGTTGAAATGGCCTTCTTCCAGGTTTCCAATATCATCACGACAACAGGTTTTGGTTACGGAGATATTACCAACTGGCCCCTCTTCTCCCAATTTATCCTCCTCTTCCTCATGGGAATCGGTGGATCAGCTGGCTCAACTGCAGGTGGTCTTAAGGTGATCAGAGGACTTATCCTCTCTAAAATCGCAAAAAATCAGATTTTGTCCATCTTATCCCCTCACCGTGTTTTGACTCTACACGTCAATAAAACTGTGATTGATAAGGATACCCAGCACAAGATTCTTAAATATTTTGCTATCTATATGATGATTATTCTCTCTCTCATCTTTATCGTCAGTCTTGATAGCAATGATTTTCTAGTCGTGACCAGTGCTGTCTTCAGCTGTTTTAACAATATCGGACCTATTCTAGGTACGACCTCGAGTTTTGCCATCTTTAGCCCCATCTCTAAAATCCTCCTCTCCTTTGCAATGATTGCAGGTCGCTTAGAGATTTACCCAATTTTGCTACTCTTTATGAGACGTACCTGGTCTAAACGCTAATGATAATACAATTCCCCTTTTACAAGCTAGTAGAAGGGGAAATTTTTCTATAAAAAATGAGAAGACCTTTCGGTCCTCTCCTAGTCTGTTTATTTTTTAAGAGCTTCTTTGTATCGAGCAACTTCTGCTTGGTTAGCCCAAACATAGTGACCTGGACGAATCTCTACCATAGATGGCTTGTCTGTCTCATAGTCATGTTGGTCAGGATCGTAAACTTTCAAGACTTTCTTGCGTTCCAAGATTGGGTCTGGAATCGGCACAGCAGATAGAAGCGCCTGAGTATATGGGTGGACAGGATTGTTAAACAACTCCTCTGTCTCCGCAACTTCGACGATAACTCCCTTATAGATAACCGCGATACGATCTGAGATAAAGCGAACAACTGACAAGTCATGGGCGATAAAGAGATAAGTCAAGCCCAACTCTTTTTGGAACTTCTTGAGCAAGTTTAAGACTTGCGCACGCACTGATACGTCCAAGGCTGAAATTGGCTCATCCGCAATAACGAAATCAGGTTCCATCACAAGAGCACGGGCAATCCCGATACGCTGGCGTTGACCACCAGAAAACTCGTGTGGGTAACGGGTCAAGTGTTCTTTCAAAAGCCCAACTTCATGAATCATCTTTTGAACTTTTTCTTTTCGATCTTCTTCGTCTTTGAACAAGTGGTAGTTGTAAAGACCTTCAGAGATGATATAGTCAACTGTTGCACGCTCATTCAAGCTGGCTGCAGGGTCCTGGAAAATCATCTGGATGCGACGGATCAAATCTGATGATTCCTTATGAGATTTTTTCCCATTAATTTTATGACCATCAAAGATGATTTCACCTTTACTAGTATTATTTAGACCAATAATAGCACGACCAATGGTTGTTTTCCCACTACCAGACTCACCTACAAGAGAGAAGGTTTCTCCCTTGTTGATAAAGAAGTTGGCGTTTTTAACCGCGACAAACTTCTTACTTCCTTCACCGAAGGAAATTTCTAAATCTTTAATTTCTACTAATTTTTCAGACATTTCCTTCCTCCTAGTCTTCTAGATGAGCAAAGCCCATTTTATCACGAATCTTGTCATGCAAATCTGCAATGACCCCAGGTTTTTCAACTTTAGGAGCATTCTCATGAAGCAACCAAGTCTTAGCCCAGTGGGTATCCGTGACTGAAAACTGAGGTGCTTTCTGTTCAAAGTCAATTTGCATCGCATAATCTGAACGAAGGGCAAAGGCATCACCTTTCAACTCAGTATAAAGAGACGGTGGTGTTCCTGGGATAGAGTACAATTCCCCTTTATCATCAGCAAGCTGAGGCAAGCTAGACAAGAGACTCCAAGTATATGGATGACGTGGGTCGTAGAAAACTTCCTCAACAGTTCCATATTCTACAATTTCACCAGCATACATAACCGCTACCTTATCGGCAATACTTGCTACCACACCAAGGTCATGGGTGATAAAAATAATGGTAAAGTGGTACTCATTTTGCAAGGTTTTAAGCAAATCAATGATTTGCGCTTGAATGGTTACATCAAGGGCCGTTGTTGGCTCGTCACAGATCAAGATATCTGGACGACAGGCAAGGGCAATCGCAATAACGATACGTTGGCGCATCCCTCCAGAATATTGGAAAGGATACTCTTCAAAACGTTTTTCAGCATCTGGGATTCCGACCTTATTCATATAGTCGATTGCCATCTCTTTGGCTTCCTTAGCTGTTTTTCCTTGGTGTTTAACGATAACTTCAGTGATTTGGCTACCGATTGTATTGATTGGGTCCAAACTTGTCATAGGATCTTGGAAGATGGTCGCAATTTTAGCACCACGAATCTTCTCCCATTCCTTGTTAGAAGTAAGAGCGGTCAAGTCTTGTCCACGATAGTCGATGCTTCCTTGGGCAATACGTCCATTGTCTTCTAACATCCCTGTAAAGGTTTTTGTTAAAACAGATTTACCAGAACCGGACTCACCTACCAAGGCCAGAACTTCTCCTTCAATCAGGTCCAGAGACACTCCTCGGATAGCTGTCAGAACTTTGTCACGAACGTCAAATTCCACGACAATATCACGAGCAGTCAAAATTACATTATTTTCTTTTGTCATGTCTACTCCTATCTATGTGTACGTGGATCACTAGCATCCGCTAGGTTTTGACCAACAACGAAGAGAGATAGGGACACCAAGATCAAGGTTGTCAACGGAATCCAGAATAAGTAAGCGTTGGTCGTAACGTTTTGTGAGTAATCTGAGATCAAGCGTCCCAGACTTGGCACTGTTACAGGCAATCCCAATCCAAAGAAGGAGAGGAAGGCTTCATAAGAGATGAAGCTTGGCAACATCAAGGTCATCGTAGAAACAATAACGGATACCAATTGTGGCATGATATTTTTAACGATGATTTTAAAGGTTGGTGTTCCAAGTGTTTGGGAAGCAAGATTGTATTCCAAGTCACGGTAACGCATGATTTGGATACGAATCATATAAGCAATCCCAATCCAAGTTGTCACACTCATGGCAAAAATCAGATTCCAGAAACCAGCACCGATTGAGTAAGTCAAGACAATGACAATCAAGAGAGATGGAATGTTTGAAATAATGTTATAAACTTCCATCATGACACGGTCTACAGATTTTGAAATTCCCCAAATTCCACCAACAATAACCCCGATCACAAGGTTGATAAAAGTGGCAATTACAGAGATAAGAATTGAATTACGCGCACCAAACCAAACCCCATCAAACAAGGATTTACCATTGCTATCTGTACCAAACCAATGTTCAGCATTGGGCTTGATAAAACGAGCAGAGAAGTCATTGACCTTACTTACATCGTTGAAATCAAAATCTGAGAACATTGGGTAAATAAAACTCATCAAGATAATGGCAACCAAAATCCCCAACATAATGACTGTTGATTTTTTCTTTAGAAATTGTCTAAATACAGAACCCCAGTATGAATAGGCAGGGGCGTCAATTGTTTCAGAGGCAAAATCGTCACGTTTTACGAACTGAAATTTTTCTTTATCGATTGTTGACATTATTTGCCTCCTTTCTCTGTCAATTTAATACGTGGGTCAAGCATGGTCATCCAGATATCTCCTACAAAGAGTGAGAAGATAGAAATACATGTGAAGATGAAGACAAGACCAACTACCATTGAGTTATTTGATGCCTTAACAGAGTCAATCAACATTTTACCCATACCTGGGAAAGCAAAGACTGTTTCTGTCAATGTTGCACCACCGATAACCCCGATTACGGCACCAGGAATACCTGAAACCAAAGGAACCATGGCGTTTTTAAAGATGTGTTTATTTGAAATTTCTTTTTCAGACAAACCTTTGGCACGCGCAAAACGTACAAAGTCCTGAGATTGCAAGTCGATCATGTAACGACGAATCCAGATAGCTGTACTTGGCGCACCCAACAAACCTAGAATGACTGCTGGCAAGACATAAGAACGCCAATCTCCAGCTCCCAAAATAGGGAATGAATCTGGAAGACCAATAGATGATCCAATCAAGCGGACGATGTAAACCAAGGCAATCGTTGGAAGGGCAAGCAAGAAGGTTAGAGCACCTGTCGAGAAGCTATCAATCCAAGTATTCTTGTGGCGAGCCATAGCAGATCCAAGTGGAATCGCAATCGCATACGAAATAATCAAACCAATCAAACCAGCAACCGCTGAGCTTGCGATCATTGAAGGATATTGATAATTGCTTTCTGTAGCTGTATATGGATCGTCTTTACCATAGTTGGCTACTTCACGCGCATCTGCTTGACTTGGAGATTTGTAAGTACGAGAGTAAATATCTACAGATGAAGTCTTTTTACCTGTAGGGAATTGAACTTCTGATGTCTTAGTTTGTCCCTGACCTTGTGTGATAACTTGAAGCACTGGTGTGTTTGCATAAGTTGGGTAAGAATCTCCCAAGTTAATGTTCACAAAGTTTTGGTGTACAAATGGGAATTGATTGTTGAAATACAAAAGGTATTTGTGTTTTGTACCTGAACCAACCAATGACCAACCGATAGCAGGGTCATTTTCAAAACGAAGATAACGTTGCAAGTTTGGATTTTCAGGGTCTTGAATTTTGTTTGGATGATCAATATCAATCAAGTTCGCATAGAATTTGAAAACACGTTCAAAAATCGGAATTTCACGCGTAGCATAGAATTGACCACTTTCTGAGAATACACCTAACGTCCAACCATTTCCTAGTTGGTTGATGTATTTTTCGTAGATTGCCCTATTGGTATCATTGGCATCCACTGTTACAGATGAGTCCATCGTGCTCGCTCTTTCTTGCAACTCTTTGGTATCGTAGTACTCGATATAGCCCATCCGTTCATAAACGGTATTTTCATAATTATCCCGCTTGTCCGGCGTCGTTGCAATCTTGTTATAGTTGGTATCCTGCTTGAAAATCAATTTTCGAGGAACCATCGTATAAATAATTGTGTATGTCAAGGTTGTCACCAAGAAAATAGACAACAATGAACGCAATACACGCATAAAAATATATTTCTTCATATCGTTTCCTTTTAAAATCCCAAAAGAACCTTCTCCTCATGGAGAGAAAGTTCTCTTGAGAGTTATTTATTTAACGTGATTAGCCAATTCTTTTTGAACTTTTTCGTTTGATTCTTTTTTCTCTTTGAGCCATTTTTCACGAGCTTGTTCATAATCAGCTTTTGTTACAACCTTGTCTTGTAACTGAATATACTTAAAGTATACGTCTGAGCCCTTATCTCCAGATTGACTGTATGATGCAGAGAAAGGCACAACACGAGAAATGATTGGTGCAGCACCACTTGATGACATAGCTGGCAAGAAGAGTGAGCTATCTGTCAACCAAGCTTGGGCAGCCGCATATTTTTCATAACGAACATTCAAGTCACTTGTTTCTTTTCCTGCTTCATCAACTAACTTATCGTATTCTTTCAAACCAACTTGAGCCGCTGCAGCATTATCTGCACCTTCGTAACCCATATAGGTTTTTGTTTGTTCAGCATTCGTTGTTTTCAAGATATCAAGGTAAGTTGATGGATCTTCATAGTCAGGGTTCCATCCAACAGCACCTGAGAGATCCCAATCTTCTGCCGCTGCGCTAGCTGCGTAGTATGTAATATTCTGTAGTTCATCTGTAGTGATTTGTTGGATATCGATGACTACGTTTTCTTCTCCAAGTACAGTCTCAACGGATTGTTTGAAGGATTGAATACGTGCGATATAGTTTTTAGATGTTTGGTCTACTGGGATATCCAAGTGGATAGGGAATTTCACACCTTCTGCTTCCAATGCTGTTTTAGCTTTGGCAAATTCGGCTTTGGCTTTATCGGCGTTGAAAAGTCCATCTTGACCATCCGCAAAGTTTACATTCTTCCATTCATCACCGTAAGCCGCCATCTTTTCAGTTACCAAGTCACCGAAAGTTTTTTCGCCTGCAGAGACAAAGTCTGGTTTCACAAAGAGGTTACGAACTGCAAGAGGAGCACCTTCTTTACCATTAATTTGTGCTGAGTAAGAAGTACGGTCAAAGGCAAAGTTCAAAGCCTGACGGAAGTCCTTGTTAAGAAGGGCTTTCTTAGTAGAAGTCTTCTCTTCATCAGTTGTCTTAGAAGTGTATTTGTAACCTTGACGGTCAATATTTACACCCAAACCACCAATACCTGGACCTGATGGAGTGTAGTAAATATTGTCTTTGTATGTTTCTTCTACCTTAGAGTAGTTTGAACTTGTTGGGAAGAGACGGGCATAGCTATAAGCCCCACTTGTAAAGTTACGTTCAATTGATTCTTGATCTGAACCATCATAGTAAGCAAGTGTTACTTTATCAAGATGAACATTGTCTTTGTCCCAATAGTTTTCATTCTTCACAAATTCGATAGATGACTTAGCAGTCAAACCTCTCAGCAAGAATGGTCCATTGTAAAGCAATGATGTAGGGTCAGTCGCTTTACCAAAATCAGATCCTTTTGATTTTTCAAATTCTTCGTTCAATGGCCAGAAGATTGAGTAGGCCAGCTTAGAGTTCCAGTATGGTTCTGGTTTGTTCAAAGTGTATTCAAGGGTGTAATCATCAACTGCTTTTACACCGACTGAAGCAAAATCTTTATTGTTTCCAGCTATATAGTCAGCTAGACCTTTAACTGAATCTTCTGCTAGATACTTAGCTGCTGATTTATTGTCAGCTGCGTGTTTCAAACCATTTACAAAGTCCTTTGCTGTTACTTCAGCATACTCTTCGCCATCAGATGTCATCCATTTGACACCTTTACGAATCTTGTAGGTATAAGTCAAACCATCTTTTGAAACTGACCAGTCTTCTGCAACTGCAGGAACTAAATTCCCATACTTGTCGTTTGTGAAAAGACCGTCGATACCATTTGAAGTGGCAACCTTAGTACTTTGTTTCCCTGAAATGAGGTAATCCAACGTTTCTGGGTCAGCTGTATAAACATAGCCATAATTTTTTGGCGCTGTTGAATCAGATGATTTTGAAGAACCACAAGCAGCTAGTACTCCTGCTGCTAATAAAGCAACACCTGCTGCAACAAATACTCTACTTTTTTTCATGTTTTTAACTCCTCTTGAAAAATTTAGGCTTATTGGAAATTATAACATATATTTTTTAAAAAGTAAACGAATTTTCAGAATATTTTGGCGCATTTCCTCAAAAAACTTCCATTTGTCAAAATTTCTACATTCTTTGTTTGTTTCTGCAAGAAATACTTTCTAGTCTGATCTTCTTTAGAACGGGATTTTTACAAGCTTTTTCTCACTTCTTCAATCACCATCTGTTTTCCTAAATTGGATTTTAGAATAAGAAACTATTGACGGGAAATGATTTTCAAGGTATAATAATAAACGTTGAGGCGGTATAGCCAAGTGGTAAGGCACGGCTCTGCAAAAGCTTGATCGTCGGTTCAAATCCGTCTACCGCCTTATATCATCTGTTTTATCAGAATTCAACGAGACAGAAAGCCTGAAAAATCGGGCTTTTTTGTTATCCCTATCTATTAGGAATAACTGTATCTACCATATTGATTTACAAAAAGCAGTGACTCAAGTCACTGCTTTATTCTGTTTCTTCTTCAGGTTCTAGTTCTGTGATTTGAACTTTTACCTTGGTAACACGTCCATTTTTCACCTTATCATTGGTCAGGACGATTTGTTTGTTTTGACTGGCCAGTTCATAACTGATTTTTTCAGTTGTTGGAATCGTACCAACACCCGTCAAATAATAGCCGGCGATGGTATCCACATCATCGCTTTCTAGTTCGACACCAAAGTAGTCATTGAAGTCGTTAAGGTTCATGGTTCCCTGTGCAATATAAGTGTCCTCACCGATTTGATGGACTTCGATTTCTGCCCTATCCGTCTCGTCATCGATCTCACCGACAATCTCTTCTAAAAGATCTTCTAGAGTTACCAAACCAGCCATACCACCGTATTCGTCTAGTAAGATGGCCATTTGATTTTGGGTATTTCGAAGCTCTTTAAGGAGGTCGTCCACAAAGATGGTCTCAGGCACAAATAGTGGTGTTTGGAGGATTCGTTTCCAGACAATATTTTCAAAGCCATCTGCATAGGCAGCGTTTAGCAAACGCTTGGTATGAATCAAACCAATCACATTGTCCTTATCCCCGTCGTAAACAGGGATACGTGAGAAATTTTGCTTTAGAATACTTTGGATAATCGTTTGACTATCATCCTGAATATCTACCATAAAGGCATCTGTACGAGGTACCATTAGCTCACGAGCCATTAGTTCATCTAGTGAAAAGATTCCCTGTAGCATTTCAATCTCATCTGCATCCAGTGTTTCTTCGCTATTGGTGAGCATGTACTCTATTTCATCACGTGTCATCTTTTCATCCGCATCATCAAAGGTCATTGGCGTCACACGGCTCAATAGATTAGTTGAAGCTGACAGAAGCCAAACAAAGGGGCTGACAATTTTCCCCAAGCCAATAATGACTGGTGCGGTTCGGATGGCCAAGGTATCTTTCAGATTTAGAGCGATTCTCTTGGGATAGAGTTCCCCAAAAACAATAGAAATATAGGTCAAAAACGCTAAAGATAGAAAACTTGCAATAGCGTAAGCTGTTTCACTATTTCCTATCCAAGATGCAATTACTTGTCCAAGTGTATCTGCCAATTTTGCCCCTGATAAGATCGTGATTAAGGTGATACCGACTTGAATGGTTGATAAAAAGTGGTTAGGATTTTCAAGTACCTTTAACAAACGAATGTAACGTTTGTCTCCCTCTTCTGCCTTTTGTTCCACTCGGGAACGGTTTAATGACACCATCGCCATTTCAGTGGCTGAGAAAAAAGCATTTAACAAGGTCAAGATAAATAACAGTACAAACTGTAGCAACAAATTCTGACTGCTCGGGTCTTCCATAGTCCTTCTCCTAAAATAGTATCTTGTGTTCCATTATATCATAAAATCCCTCAGGATTCACATTATTTTTCATTTAAAGAACAACTCCCCTGCCTCTAGAAGACAAAGGATCTGTTTTTATTGTATCTATTGTTTCTAGTCCGTCACTGTTACTTGCCCTGTTCGGTAATCAAGCTGGATTCCCTTTTGAACATTGGGGATTAGGACATTGAATTCCAATTCGCCATCTGAAGACTTGGCTTCAATTTGTGAAGCCGATGGAACTAGGTCCTCATTTGTCGCATAGTGGAGCGTCACCCGATAACGGACTCTCTTGTTTTGGTCTAAGGCTTTCCTAACCAGACTCTCATAGTAGTTCTGACCTGTCGAATCTTCAGCCTGCGCTTGGTTCGCCCAAGCTGTCTGGACTGCAATGTTCTTGGGATTGCTAGTAGAGGAATCAAAACCATCTAGACCTCCTATCAAGGCATAGCCCAGCAGGTGTCCTCTATCAACTGCATGTGTATAGGCTCCCTTTAGATTCTTGACCTGATGCCATCCTGGTGGCGTCCAAGAGGTGGAGCCATTGCCTGTTTCTTCACGATTCTTATACTGCCGAGTCGCTTTGGATAAGATGGCATTGGCAACAGTCGGGACTGTTTCTTTTCCAACTGTCTTTGTTTTATTATCCGCATAGGGTTTGCTAGAAACCTTGGCATCTAGATTGGTTTTATTGCCATTGACAATGAAGGCCCCTGCTCCATTCCACTCGAGCCCCCCCTTGATTTGATTTTTGATTGACTCAGTTAAGACACTTTCAGCTAGCTCCTGACTGGGAGCTTCTGAAGCTTGTTTTTTCTGACTAACCTTGGTTCTAGGGGTGTTTGGCGCTGTCTGCATCTGCTTGATATAGTAGCTTCCAGCAGCCAAGAGTAAGAATAGAAGTAACCCTATCAGAGCTTGTCTTGTTTTTTTGTCCATTTTTCTCCTTATTTCTTTAGAAAAAGACTGGTCTCCCAGTCTAATTTCCTGTAAATTTGCTAATCAATTCCTGCCACTTTGCTGGAGACAAGATTGCCCATGGATCCTGTCCCTTTCCTAGGATGCCATAACCAACCATCAAGCCGATTCCTAAAGCCAGAAAGCCTAGCAATAGTACGATAAAAATCAACAGTAAACGACGGAGTACATAGCGTAAGTTTTTATTCTTCTTCATCATTTGCCTCGATTCGCTGAATCTTCGCTCCTAGCTGAGCCAATTTCTCATGGAAACGGTAGTAACCTCTATCAAGGTGGACTAACTTACCAACAACTGTTTCTCCCTGCGCCACCAGACCTGTCAAAATCAAAGCAGCACTAGCGCGAAGGTCCGTTGATAAAACTTCTGCCCCCTGTAAAGCCTGTCCCCCAACAATACGAGCTGTGTCACGGATAATCTCTGAGTGCAAGCCCATACGGCGCATTTCTTCCAAGTGTTGGAAGCGATTCTCAAACACCGTTTCCACCATAGTGGATTCCCCTTTTGCGACTGTCATCAGGGCTGTAAATTGTGCCTGCATATCTGTGGGAAATCCTGGGTGCGGTAAAGTTTTTACATGAACAGCCTTGAGATTTTCAAGTCGAGAACGAATACGGATGCCTTCTGATTCCTCTGTCACTTCAACACCCATTTCAAGTAGTTTTGAAATCAAGGGGCGATTGTGTTCCCAGACTGCATCACGAACGAGGACATCTCCACCTGTCATAGCTGCAGCCACCATAAAGGTTCCTGCTTCGATACGGTCCTGTACCACATTATGAGTTGTTCCATGGAGTTCCTCAACACCAGTCACTGTGATTGTTTCGGTACCAGCTCCCTTGACCTTGGCTCCCATTTCATTAAGGAGAATAGCGAGGTCAACAATTTCCGGCTCACGCGCAGCATTTTCTATCACTGTCACACCGTCAGCTAGAGTTGCCGCCATCATGAGGTTTTGTGTTGCACCGACACTAGGGAAGTCCATGTAGATATGAGCGCCATGCAGGCGTTCTGCCTTGGCTTCGATGTAACCAGCTGTCTGGGTGATCTTTGCCCCCATAGCTTCCAAACCTTTGAGGTGGAGGTCAATGGGACGACTCCCGATGGTACATCCCCCTGGCATAGAAACTTTGGCATGGCCTACACGAGCAAGGATTGGTCCCAAGACAACGATGGATGCACGCATCTTGCTGACATACTTGTATGGAGCTTCCTCCGTGATATCACCAGTCGCATCAACCTCAACAACATGAGCTTCCTCATCAAAGTCCACCTTGGCATTCAGACCTCGAACCACTTGATTCATGGTGAAAACATCTGACAAGATCGGGACATTCTGCAAGACTGTCTTACCCTTGCTTGCTAGAATAGTCGCTGCCAACAAGGGCAAGACTGCATTCTTTGCTCCCTCGATTGTCACACTCCCGACCAGACGATTATCTCCGCCTTGAACCACAATTTTTTCCATAGCTGTTTCCTTTACTTTTGATTTTATAATAGTCCTCTAAGTGCTTCTTGCCACAGTTGGTACAAACTGATAAAGAATGAACTCAAGATGTAGCCCATCACAATACTAAAGAAGCCTACCAACAAACGAACTTTTTTTGTGTTAGTAGCGGTCACTTTTATAACCTTTTCCCATCTCACAAGATCCTTCAAAAGGTAAAAACTCAAATAAATAAAGAGTATATGACTACTTAGAGTGAATAATAATTGAACCATTTGACTATTATACCATCTTATCCGCTTGCGCTCTAGTTTTCAATTTTTCTACGAATTAGGGATTGTTTTTAAGGTAATCAATTGCATCCTGCAAAGTCTTAACGGGAACGATTTTCATCTCTGTTTTGATCGTTTTAGCAGCTTCTAGGGCTGTTTCATAGTTGCTTTTCGCATTTGGATCTGCTTTTTTTGCTTCCTCAGTGACTGGATTGTCAGGAGCAAAAAAGATGTTGGCTCCCTGACGAGAGGCTGCAACTACTTTTTTGTCAATTCCACCGATGTCGCCAACATTTCCATCGCGATCAATGGTTCCCGTTCCCGCAACAATGCGGCCATTACGAAGTCCTGGATCTGCTATCTGGGTGTAGATAGCGAGACTAAACATGAGACCTGCACTTGGCCCACCGATACCAGCTGTGGAGAAGCGAATTGGAACGTCACTGGTCACTTCCGTACGGTCAATCAAGCCAATCCCAATCCCGTTTTTCCCGTTTTCGAGAGTGATAATTTTACCTTCAGCAGACTTGACTTTTCCGTCTTCTTCATAGGTTACCTTGACCGTATCCCCTAATTGTTGAGAGTTGACATAGTCGACCAAGTCTTTTGAACTATCAAATGTTTTGTCATTAACAGCCGTCACGGTATCTGCAATGTTCAGAATGCCCTTAAAAGTTGAATTGTCCGTCACGGTCAAGACATAGACTCCCAGATACTTGAGTTCGATATCCTTTCCAGCCGTCTTCAATCCTTGATATTTGGCCATGTTTTGAGAAGTTTGCATGTAGAACTGATTGATCCGCATAAACTCTGCATCAGTAGAGCCACCCGTAGTCTCCTTGGCACTTCTAATATCCGTGAAAGGCGTTAACCAAGCATAGACAAGATGCGATAGGGTTGCATGTCGAATGCCGACTGTTACAAACTGGTAAGCTCCTGCTTCTGTGTCTTCTGTTTCATTGACTTTCAAAACGCGACGAATATCTTCCGCTCCACCTGGAACTTCTATGTAGTAAGGTAAAGGTACTACAAAGGCTAAAAAAGTCAATACTAGTGCTAGGATGACATATAAGGGCCATCTAGTTTTTTTCTTCATGTTCTAATTCCTCCACAACACTGTTTGGGACATATTGCTGAATCTCCTGACCAAACTTCAGAAGTTCTCTCATGGCTGAAGAGCTAATATAAAGATGCTCTGGGCGACTATATAGGTAAATGGTTTCGATTTCTGGAGCCAGTTGATGATTGTAGTAGTCAAAGCTAGACTCGTATTGCAAGTCGGTGGTATTTCGCAAGCCACGGACAAGGGTCTTAGCACCCAGTCTTCTTGCAACATCGACAACTAGTTGGTCATGAGAAGCCAGCACCTCTACATTATCTAAATGCGCCACCGCTTTTTCGACTGCTCGTTTACGGTTTTCAACAGGGAGAAAGCCTTGTTTGTGGGGATTGTAGAACACCCCGACATAGAGCTTGTCAAAAAGTTTGCTGGCACGTTCAATCATATCCAGATGTCCATTTGTCATCGGATCAAATGAACCTGTAAATAATCCAATTTTATCTGACATAGACTGTCACCTTACTAATCCCATATATTTTTTCCTTCCAGATACCTAAGCAGGCGATTTCTTCTGGGAGTTCTACAGACTTATCGGTTTCACAGACAACCATGACCTCTTCGGAGAAAAGGTTTCTTTCTGCCATTTTCTCGATATCTGCAACGATTTGTTCCTTGGCATAGGGAGGATCTAAAAAGACCAGGTCAAAGGGATCTTTTACTTGCTCCAAGGCCCGTTCAGCCTCCATCTTTAAGAGCTGAAATTTGGAAACTTCCTTGGTCATTTGGATGTTTTCAGCGATAATAGCTTGCGCCTTTCGATCCCGCTCCACTAAGACAGCATGGGACATCCCACGCGAGACTGCCTCGATGGATAAACCACCACTGCCAGCATAGAGATCCAAGACACGACCACCCTCAAAATAGGGACCTATCATGTTAAAGATAGCTCCACGCACCTTATCTGATGTCGGTCTCGTCGTCTTGCCTTCTAGCGTCTTGAGGGGACGCCCTCCGTAGATTCCTGATACGATTTTCATACCGTTTATTATACCAAATTATGGGCAAAAAGAGAAAGAAAACCGAACCTTGCGGTTCGATTCTCTACAAAATATTTTCGTACGTATCGCGGACTTCTTGAGGCCAGACACTGGTCTGGACCTCTCCGATGTGTTTCTTACGAAGAAGGAACATGGCCATACGAGACTGTCCGATCCCTCCACCGATTGTCAGTGGGAAAAGACCGTTAAGCAAGGCCTTGTGCCATTCCAGCTCTAGACGATCTTCGTCTCCTGTAAGAGCCACTTGGCGACGAAGGGTATCCTCATCTACCCGAATCCCCATTGATGAAAGTTCAAAGGCACAACCAAGAGATTCGTTCCAAACGAGAATATCGCCATTCAACCCCTTGTAGCCATTTTCAGACTCTGTTGTCCAGTCATCATAGTCAGGTGCGCGGCCGTCATGAGGTTTTCCGTCAGGCAACTCGCCACCAATACCAATCAAGAAGACTGCACCAAACTCTTTACAGATTGCATTTTCACGCTCTTTCGGTGTTAAATCTGGATAGCGTTCCACCAACTCTTCTGTGTGAATGAAGGTGATTTGTTTTGGCAAGATGGATTCGATATCGTAGCGGGCCTCTACGGCTAGCTCTGTTAGACGAATAGCCTTGTAAATCTTCTCAACAGTTTCTTTGAGATAGGCGATATTGCGTTGTCCATTTGGGATAACCTTCTCCCAGTCCCACTGGTCCACATAAACTGAGTGGGTCGCATCAAGCGAATCTTCGTCTGGACGAAGGGCCTTCATGTGAACAAACAGACCCTCACCTTCACCGAAACCAAAACGAGCCAAGGTGTGGCGTTTCCATTTGGCAAGTGAGTGAACGACTTCATAAGTTTCATCTGGAATCTGCAAAACCTTGACAGATACTGGATTTTCGACACCTGACAGGTTGTCCTGCATCCCATCCCCGACCTTGCTCAAGATAGGACCTTGAACTTCAACAACTTCTAACTTATCTTTCAAATACTGGGTAAAAGTGTTTTTGACAAAGGAAATTTCTTCTTGTTGATGAATAAAACTTTTCTTCATAAACAGCTCCTCAAAAATTAGTTAAAAGCATTATACACCTATTTCCAAGAAAAGAAAAGAAAAGAGTAAATAAGAAAAAGTCAGTGCTCTTTTGAACACTGACTCTGTTATTCATTAATCGTTTCGACCAAAGATTCGTAAGATGCTAAGGAAGAGGTTGATAAAGTCTAGATAGATGCTAAGCGCCATTGAGATGACCCAACCTGTCGCTACTTGTCCTCGTGACTGTTCATAAACATAGCGAATCTTTTGGTTATCCCAAGCAATCAAACCTGAGAAAACCAAGACCATGGCAATACTAATCATGTAGTCAAAGAAGCTATTGGCTAAAAATAGATTCACAACCATGGCAATGATGAGACCAACAAGCGCCGCCATCAAAGCTCGGCCCATTCCACTCAAATCTTTCTTGGTGAAAATTCCGATTGCCGCCATGACAAAGAAGAGAAGGGCACTGGATACAAAGGCTGATAAGACGGTCCCAGGTGTATAGAAGGCTACGACAAAACTCAGCGTAAAGCCATTTAAAACAGAATAAACTAAAAATACTGGGAGAGCTGCTGGACTATTTTTGGCAGCCATGCTACTTGCAACAAAGACTAGAGCAAGTTCTGCAAAAGTTGCAATAATCAGCCAGAGACGGCCATGCATTAAAAAGTAGACCAATTGGGACTGAAAGACTGTCAACATCAAAGCTGACACGAGAGCTGATAGACCAATCCCAAGTCCCACAAAAGCATAAACCTTAGCGTAAAATTGATTGAGACCTGAACGTTCTTGAATAATCGTTTGATTCATTCTGATTCTCCTTTTTCTATAAATATGTCTTGATTATAACAAAGTTTTTATAAATTAGCTGAAATAAAACATCAAAATACCTGCGGCAACCGCCACATTGAGACTTTCCGCTCGACCTTTCATGCCTATATGAACCAGCTGATCAGCACTCTCAGCCATGACAGAACTAATCCCCTGCCCTTCATTTCCCATGACTAAAACAAAGTTCTCTAGTGAAGAAAGCTCACGATAATCCTTTGAATCTCTCGATAAGGTCGTTGCTAGAATGGGCAAATCGCTCTTCTTTGCCTCTTCTACAAAGCTGGTAAGAGGCATACGATAGATAGGCAAGTGAAAATGACTTCCTTGCATGGAACGTAGAGTCTTAAGACTGTAGATATCTGCTGACTTGTCTGAAACAATAACCCCTGTAAAACCTGCAGCATCCGCCGTCCGAATCATGGTGCCCACATTACCAGGATCTTGAACATCCTCTAAAAATAGATACTTGCCCTGATGGAGATCAGGCAGTCCCACTTCTTCTTTTTGAATCACTGCAACAATCCCTTGAGGAGTTTGCGTATCTGCCAAATCTAGCAAAATCTCCTCTGAAACCCAGATAGTTTGAGGAAAAGCAGCTAGCTGATCTCGATAACTTTCTAGGGCAAAGACCTTTTCAATCGTCACTCCTGCTTGAACAGCTTCTTCAAACAAGTGCCAGCCCTCAATCAAATAAGCAGACTTTCGATATTTTTTTTGATGCAATTTCTTGGCATTTTTTACCACAGAATTGGCTTTTGAGGTTATAATAGTCATAGAAATATTATAACACAATCAAAGGGGTTTGGTATGCAAAAGGTTAGAATGATTGCCCAAGGCAGGGTGCAGGGTGTTGGTTTTCGCTGGGGTGTTTATACTTTAGCTCTTGAAATCGGTGGCATCACTGGTCGTGTCTGGAATAACGATGATGGCACAGTGGAAATTCTTGCTCAGGCAGACTCCTCTGCAACTATGGCAAAATTTATCCAAGAAATCCGAAAAGGTCCGACACCTTTTTCAAAAGTTACCTATCTAGATGTACAAATGAGCAACTTTTCATCCTATTCGGACTTCAAAGTCGCAAATTAGGTCTCTAGAACTATTGTATATTTTACAAAAAAACAGTAGAATAGAGAGGTATAATTTTTAAAGAAGGAATGAAAACATTGAAATCTATTAAACGTTTTGCCCTCTCTGCTATGGGAGTGGCTATGCTACTCGTCTTGTCAGGCTGTGTCCAAGTAGACAAAGCAACAGGACAACCCACAGGATTGATTTGGAATACCATCGGAGCACCTATGGCTGAAGCCATCAAGTACTTCGCTACTGATAAAGGTCTAGGCTTTGGTGTGGCTATCATTATCGTAACCATTATCGTGCGCTTGATTATCTTGCCACTTGGTATCTACCAATCATGGAAGGCAACACTTCACTCTGAGAAGATGAATGCCCTCAAACACGTGCTTGAACCACATCAAACACGTCTCAAAGAGGCAACAACTCAGGAAGAAAAACTAGAGGCTCAACAAGCTCTCTGGGATGCTCAGAAAGAACACGGCATCAGCATGTTCGGTGGAGTAGGATGTTTCCCTATCCTCATTCAAATGCCTTTCTTCTCTGCTATCTACTTTGCAGCCCAGTACACTGATGGTGTAGCTAGCTCTACCTTCTTGGGTATCAATCTTGGTTCACCAAGTATGATCCTTGTCGCCTTCGCTGGTATCCTCTACTATCTCCAGTCACTTCTCTCACTTCATGGAGTAGAAGACGAGATGCAAAGAGAACAGCTCAAGAAAATGATTTACATGAGCCCACTCATGATTGTCGTCTTCTCCTTCTTCGCACCAGCAAGTGTGACGCTTTACTGGGTTGTCGGTGGTTTCATGATGATTCTCCAACAGTTCATCGTTAACTATGTTGTTCGTCCAAAACTTCGCAAAAAAGTTCGTGAAGAATTTGCCAAAAATCCACCAAAAGCAAGTTCATTTTCAACTGGAGGCGGACGCAAAGATGTCACTCCAAACCAAGCAACTGCGATCATGACCAATAAGAAACATAAAAAACGCAATGCTGGTAAACAACATTCTAGAAAATAAGAAAAAGGCTTAGCTGAAAGGCTAGGCTTTTTATGCATCACAAAAGCCCGATGTCTCCATCAGGCTTCTTTTTTATCCATGAACACGTTTCATGTAATCTTGGTAACTTTCTGTATCCATCAATTCCTTGGCATTCTTGACACGGTCTGCTGTTGGAGGTTTGACCCCTTCAAGCGAATAAGGAATCCCAAGTTCACGCCACTTGAATTCTCCCATCGTATGATAAGGTAGGATTTCAAACTTGTCAACGTTTTTGAGGGTTTTTACGAACTTCCCAAGTTCGATCAAATCTTCATCACGGTCTGTCAATCCTGGTACGAGAACGTGGCGAATCCAAACAGGCTTCCCGATATCTGATAGGTACTGGGCACAGGCCAAGATGTTTTTATTGGTTTGGCTTGTGACAATCTTATGCTGTTCTTCGTTGATTTCCTTGATATCCAGGAGAACCAAGTCTGTCACCGCCATGAGTTTATTAAACTTTTCGAGATAACGTGGTTTGTTACGGAATGGAAGGGCACAGGTGTCCAAGGTACAGTGGATTCCTTTTTCCTTGGCCTTGGTAAAGAGGGCAATTAGGAAATCAATCTGTAAGAGAGCTTCTCCTCCACTAACAGTGATTCCTCCTTTGTCTCCCCAGAATCCACGGTAGCGAAGGGCTTCTGACAAAACATCGTCTACTGTCCGTCTTCGTGATTTATTGGTCTCCATAGCCCATGTATCGGGGTTATGGCAGTACTGGCAACGCATCTGACAACCTTGCAAAAAGACAATAAACCGAATCCCAGGGCCATCTACTGCCCCAAAACTCTCTGTCGAATGCACCATTCCTGTCACTTGTCCATAGTCAATTGTTTCTTCAGACATATCGTCACCTTCCTTGAAACCGTTTTATAGTTTTATTATATCACGAGTAAGGTGAAAAACAAGGTTTTTTTGTCTATTTTTTAGAAAGCAATCTGTTTTTCACTTTCATTTTCAATTTCTTTTACTGATCCGATTCAAAATCAAAACCATACAAGGTTGCAAAATAGTCCTCAGGACGCTCTGCACGGCGGATTTGACGGGCTTTCCCTTCTTCGGTATAGAGGATTTCTGCCGAGCGTAGTTTGGCATTGTACTGGTAACCCATGGAGAATCCATGTGCACCTGTATCATGAATCACTAGCAAATCACCGATTTCTGTATAAGGTAGTTCGCGGTTCACTGCAAATTTATCATTGTTTTCACAGAGTGAACCGACCACGTCTACCACTTCAACAGGTCCATCTGGATGAGTCAGATTGGTGATATGGTGGTAGGCTCCATACATGGCTGGGCGCATGAGGTTGACTGCTGATGCATCCACGCCCAGATAGGTACGGTAGGTTTTTTTCTTATGAGTGACTCTTGTGACCAAAGCTCCGTGAGGCGCCAACATAAAGCGACCTAATTCAGTAAAAATCTTGACCTGACCAAGTCCTGCAGGTGTGAGGACTTCCTCATAAACCTTACGAACTCCCTCACCAATCACAGCAATGTCATTTGGCTCCTGCTCAGGACGATAGTTGACACCAATACCGCCGGAAAGATTGATAAAGTCTAGCGAAATACCCAACTTTTCCTTGATTTCAACAGCCAATTCAAAAAGCTGACGCGCCAACTCTGGGTAGTAGAGATGGGTCACGGTATTGGATGCTAGGAAAGAGTGAATCCCAAAAGTCTTGGCTCCTTTTTCCTTCAAAATAGCAAAGGCTTCAAAAAGCTGGTCCTTAGTCATCCCAAACTTGGCTTCTCCAGGATTGTCCATGATATCTGTTCCTAGCTCAAAAATGCCTCCAGGATTGTAACGACAAGAGATGATTTCTGGAATGCCTGCCGCTCGCTCCAGATGTTCAATGTCTTCAAAGGCATCCAAGTTAATAGTTGCTCCCAATTCACGCGCATAGGCATATTCCTTGTCAGGCGTGTTGTTAGAAGAGAACATGATTTCAGAACCGGGGAAATCCAGTTTATGGCTCATCAAGAGCTCCACGTAACTAGAACAGTCCACACCGCAACCTTCCTCTTGGAGGATTTTCAAGATGGCTGGGGTTGGAGTGGCCTTGACGGCAAAATATTCTTTGAATCCCTTATTCCAAGAAAAGGCCTGGTTGACTGCTCTTGCTTTTTCACGAATCCCCTTCTCATCATACAAGTGAAAGGGAGTCGGGAACTCTGCAACAATTGTTTCTAAATCTTCACGGCTGATAAATGGTGTTTTCATAAGCATCCTTCTATTCTGTTTGCAAAGAAAGGCTGGGACAATCGTTCCAACCTTTAGTTCTATCTCTTATTTGTCTTCGTCAAAGATATTTCCAATCTCAACATCGATGGATTGGTTCTTAACATCAATATTGGTTACTTTCAAGAGTGACTTGTAATCAAACTGCTTTTCACGTTCTTCTTGGGCATTGTCTGCAAAGACTGCAACACCAGCCAACTCTGAATCAAACTCACGCAAGAGACTAATCATCCCGTTGACCGTTCCGCCGCCTTTCAAAAAGTCATCCACGATCAAGACACGACTGCCTGCCTTGAGACTGCGTTTTGAAAGGAACATTTTCTCAATGCGGTCACCGCTGGAACCTGAAACATAGTTGACGCTGACCGTTGAACCTTCGGTAATTTTCAAATCACGGCGCACAATGACAAATGGAACATTGAGGACATTGGCAACTGCATTTGCGAGTGGCACACCTTTTGTTGCTACTGTCATAACGGCATCGATTTTTTGGTCCATAAAGCTCTTGGCAATGATGCGCCCAATATTTTTCAAAATGGCAGGTGTACTGAGCAAATCAGACAGGTAGATATAACCACCTGGCAAGATACGGTCGCTTTCTGAAAGTTTGTCACGCAAGTCTGCGATCATTTCTTTGGCTTCATGGCTTGAGATTGATGGTGTAAAAATAACGCCACCACCTGCTCCAGTCACAGTCTGAATATGACCGATTTCGATTTCCTCAAAGGCACGCTTGATAATCACGATGTCCTCTGAAATCGATGATTTAGCAGATTCGTACTTTTCTGCAAAGGTATTGAGACTTGTTAGTTTGTATGGATTATTAATCAAATAGTTGGAAATGACAACCATCCGATCACTTCTTCTTAATTTCATTTTTATTTACCATTCCATTTAATTTTGATATTTTATCCATTATACCACATTCACATAAAAAAACGAACATTATTGCGTAAAAAATGCTCGTTTTTCTTAAATCAT
This sequence comes from Streptococcus sp. oral taxon 064, assembly GCF_001683375.1. Taxonomy (GTDB): domain Bacteria; phylum Bacillota; class Bacilli; order Lactobacillales; family Streptococcaceae; genus Streptococcus; species Streptococcus oralis_S. The sequence goes on from NZ_CP016207.1 coordinate 441,008, forward strand.
TAATCTAAATCTGGTTTATAGAAGGAACGATTGTCCATAGCAAAGATTTTATTGGTCATCTCTCCTTTGTCCACCAAAGCTAGAGCTGTTGACATCATCATCATGCTGGCATCTAGATTGTCAATCATATGGATAATCTCTGCCTCCATAATGCGTGGACGGACTGGACTTCCATACTCTAGCAAGCCATGATGACTGAGGATGACATGGCGCAGTAGCACCACTTCTTCTCTAGTATCATCGATGCCCAGTTCCATGACGGTCTTGGTAATCTCACTATCTATCAGGGCGATATGTCCAAGGAGATTTCCTCGCACTGTATACTCCGTCTGATCGGGACCACTGAGTTCTAAAACCTTAGCCAAGTCGTGCAGCATAATCCCCGCATAGAGCAGGCTCTTGTTGAGCTGAGGATAGATATCGCTAATGGCATCTGCCAAACGCACCATGGTTGCTGTATGATAGGCCAAACCCGTCTCAAAGGCATGGTGGTTGGTCTTGGCAGCTGGATAAGAGTAGAATTCCTTATCATACTTGGTGTAGAGACTGCGAACGATACGCTGCCAGACAGGATTCTCAATCTTGAAAATCATTTGCGACATGTAGTCACGAATCTCCTTGACATCAACCGGAGATTTAACCTTGAAGTCAGCTGGATCATTGGGTTCCCCAGGCTGAGGTAAACGAAGCGTGATTTGATTGACTTGAGGAGTATTATTATAAACTTCTCTGCGCCCTTGCATGTGGACCACTTTCCCTGCAGTAAAGGCCTCAACGTTATGAGGCTGAGCATCCCAGAGTTTTCCTTCAATCTCGCCACTATCGTCTTGGAAGGTAAAGGCTAGGTAGTTTTTCCCAGCACGCGTCTGTCTCAGGTCAGCTGACTTGATCAGGTAAAAACCTTCAAACAGCTCATCTTTTTTCATGTGACTAATCTTCATATTCTTCCTCATCTTCTTGGAAATGGAGTAGATCAAGCGCAGGCTCACCTTCTGATAACTCAATGTGACGGAGCGTCCGCTCGATAGCTGTGGTACGACGGTTTAATAATTCATCAATATTGCCAGAGGCATGTTGGAGATGCTTTTGTGCCTTGACCAGAATGCCTCCGAACTTGCCAAACTCGGTCTTGACGCTGGCAAGAGTCTTGCTGATATGGTCGGCACTCTTTTGGATATTGAGAGTCTTGAAGCCAACTGATAGAGAGTTAAGCAGGGCTGATAGGGTACTTGGACCAGCAACAATAATCTGCTCCTCCCGTCTCAAATCATCAAAGAAGACAGGATTGCGGACGATTTCTGAGTAAAGTCCTTCTGTTGGAACAAACAAGACTCCAAAATTGGTCGTTCGAGGCGGCGCCAGATACTTGCTCTTGATATCCTTGGCAAAGCGCTTGACGCTTGCTAGGAGTGACTTGCGACATCGTTCGATCTCGTCCTTATCACCTGCTTCATAGGCTTCTTCCAAGCGGTAATAATCCGCTAGTGGAAACTTGGAGTCAATTGGTAGATAGACGTATTCCTGGTCGCCTTGGCCAGGTAACTTGATGGCGTACTCTACTCGCTCGCTAGAGTTTTCAACCGTTGCAAATTCTCGTTCGTACTGGGCAGGTGTCATGATATCTTCAATAATTTGCCCCAGTTGCAATTCTCCCAGAATCCCTCGCGTCTTGGTCCCAGAGAGAACCTTGTTGAGGGCACCAACATCGCGGGCAACTGTCTGCATCTCTCCCAAACCTCGGTTGACCGACTCCAGTTGTTTGGAAACGGTCTCGAAGGAAGCCTGCAAGCGCGTCTGCAAGGTCTTTTCCAACTTTTCCTCGACTGTCTGACGCATTTGTTCCAAACGTTGCTCATTTGATTCTTGCAGGGCTTGAAGGCGTTGGTCGGTCTTGTCCCTAGTTTGCAACAGATTATCTGTCATTTCTTGACGGACTTGCGTCAGGCCTTGGTGCAACTCCATTCGCACTTCTTGCAAACGGTCGCTGACAGCCACTTCCAAATCTTTTTGATCCAGCTGACCGGCTTGTCTGGCTTGTTCAAAGCGGTAATCCAGTTGATCTGAAAGATTGTCTGCCTGATCCTCCAAACTCTTGGCTAGGTGCTTGTCTTGCTTATCCTGCCTTTGCCAAATGAGAAAGAGTCCAGCTAGGTTGGCAATTAATAATAGTAATAATACAGCCTCCATCCTACCTCCTGTCCTTGCTATGCAGCACGACGACATAGCCATCTGGGCAAGTTATCGAAACTTCCCTATCTATATATTCGTTAGAAGCGTACACTTTTTTAAAGAAAAAATTTTCCTCTGTCAATTCGTACTTGGCACCAAGAATAGTCAGCTGGCTATCCCGAACAGGCATAAAGGCTAGATAATCGTAGTCTGAACGGGGCTCTAGCTGACTGGTTCCTTCTGGACAATAGGCAATCACATTTTGCCCATCCTCAATCACTATCTGGCGCATATAGGGTGCCAACTTGGGATTGCTAGGCAGAAAGACATTAGCCAGCATATGATCAATACGACCACCCAAAGCCCCAAAAATAGTCACCTGAGCCTGAGAATTTTGCTCAAAGATGGTTAAGAGAGCCAATTCCAGATCTGTATCATCTTTTTCTGGCTGGGCTTGAACAAAATGTTGGGCACGTTTTTGAATCATCTGACGTTCGTCTGCAGTCACCGAATCAAAATCCCCAACTGCTAGAGCCAGAGGCAGGTCTTCTTCCAAGACCCAGAGCGAGCCTCGATCCACACCGACAAAGCAATCAAAATCCGTCCGATAATGACCGCGATCTCCGCCGGCAAAAACGGCAACCCTAGTCCAATTGTTTTCTGAGAGTTTGCACTCGTTCATTGACATCTCCCTTAAAGACATAGGATCCTGCTACAAAAACGGTTGCTCCAGCTTCTTTGGCCTGAGAAATGGTTTGATCATCAATCCCACCATCGACTTCGATCTCAAAGTTCAAACCTTTTTCCTCACGAAGGGCAACCAACTCACGAATCTTATCCATGGTTTCAGGTAGAAAGGCTTGCCCGCCGAAGCCAGGATTCACTGTCATGACCAAGACTTGGTCAACTAGGTGAAGTACGTGTTTGATAGCTTCAACCGGCGTACCAGGGTTAATGACAACAGAAGGTTTGACACCTAGAGAACGAATCTTTTGAAGAGCACCATGGATATGAGGTGTTGCTTCCACATGAATGCTGATGATATCCGCTCCCGCACGCGCAAAATCTTCTAGATGATGCTCAGGATTAGCTACCATCAAGTGGCAGTCAAAGACCATCTTGCTATGGGGGCGAAGAGCTTCAACCACACCTGCACCAAAACTGATTTGTGATACAAAGTGACCATCCATGATATCGATATGGGCATACTCTGCCCCAGTTGCTTCTAGGCGTTTGATTTCACGTTCAAAGTTGGCATAATCTGCTGCCAGAATTGACGGAGCAATCTTGTATTGAGACATAGGTTTCTCCTTATTTTGGAATTTTTTTGCTGACTTTTTTATAGGTTTCTCTGCGATTTTCAATTTCACTGAGAAATTGCAGGTAGTTGTCAAAACGGAAGGTTGCAATGGTTCCTTCTTCTACAGCTGGCTTAACCGCACAGGACGGCTCATGGGTATGGGTACAAGTACGGAATTTACAGTCTCGACTGACACTGGCAATCTCTGGAAAGGCCTGATTGAGGTCTTCAGCCGTTGACACTTCATAATCCAGTGATGAAAAGCCTGGTGTGTCCGCGATTTTACCCCCATTGAGGTTGTAAAAACTAACAGCTCGAGTGGTATGACGACCGCGACCCAGGCTGTCTGAGATTTCTCCTGTTTCAAGATTGAGGTCTGGTGCGATTTTATTGAGGAGGGTTGATTTCCCAACACCTGTCTGCCCCATAAAGACCGTCACTTTTCCTGTCAACAAAGGCAGGAGCTCCTCCTTACTAGTCACAAAGTCGTAACCAATGGCACGATAGGTTTGTTGGTAAAAACTTAATTCTTCCCTATCTTCCAGCAAATCCATTTTGGAAATATAGACGATGGGATGAATGCCCTTGTGTTCCAAAAGAACCAAGAAACGATCCAACAAGTTGCTGTTGAAGTCCGGTTCCTTGACGGACATGATCACCACAGCTTGGTCAATATTGACAATAGGTGGACGAACCAGACTGTTTTTCCGTTCATGAATTTTGAGGATATAACCTTCGGAATTTTCCTCGGCAGAAAAGTCTACCCAGTCTCCGACATAAGGTGTATGACCTTTTTTACGGAAATTTCCACGCGCGCGTGTCTGGTAAACTTGACCATCCCTCTCCACATAATAGAAGCCCGCCAAGGCTTTAATGATTTGTCCCTGCATCTTAGAGTCCTTGTCCTTTAAGCTCATCTGCCAGACTGGCAAACTCTTCCAAGCTGAGAGCTTCCCCACGCACAGATGGAGATAAGCCTGCCTGGTCCAAAGCCTTGGTCAGCTTGTCCTTGACTTCATCAGTCTTGCCAAAGTAGCCTGTTAAGTTGTTCCATAAGGTCTTGCGACGATGGGTGAAACTAGCCTTGGAAACCTTAAAGAAGAAGTTCTCATCTTTTACTGTTACAGCAGGCTCTGGACGGCGCACCATTTTTAAAATGGCTGAGTCCACATTTGGCGCTGGCACAAAGACCGTACGAGGCACGATGAAGGCAACCTTGGCTGTCATATAATACTGCACCGCAATCGACAAACTACCATAAGCCTTGGTATTTGGCTGTGCTGAGATACGGTCCGCCACTTCTTTTTGCATCATGACGACAAACTCACTAAAAGGAATACCACTTTCAATCAAGTGCATGAGAATAGGAGTCGTGATATAGTATGGCAAGTTGGCTACTACTTTGATTGGCAAGTCAGGATTTTTAAAATTCTGGATGTGCTGGGCCAAGTCAACTTTTAGTATGTCTTCGTTTACTACAGTCACATTGTCAAAATCCCGCAAAGTATCCGCTAGGATTGGTACCAAGCGGTAGTCAATCTCAAATGCCATGACTTGAGCTGCACGCTCAGCTAAAAACTCCGTCAAGGCACCAATTCCTGGCCCAATCTCGATGACATTGACTTGGTCATCAATTTCAGCCGTATCCACAATTTTTTGAAGGATATTGGTATCGGTCAGAAAATTTTGTCCGAAGGACTTTTTAAAGGTAAAACCGTGACGTTCCAGCACTGCCTTGGTCACGCTATAATCTGCAATTCTCATGTATTCTCTTTTCTACTTGTTAGCTAAAAACAATCTATAAATCCAAATAATTACCAGCACCAAGAGAAACCAAAATCTCAAAGGAATATGGTACTCGTCATCTTTGGATTCGGCACCAGTCTCATCGAGCACTTGCTCATCTTCTTTGCGTGGTGCTTGTTTATTTTCTTGGCCTTGCGCTTGCTCGTCTTCTTGATATTGCTCTTGTTCTTGGTTCTCTTCTTGACCTTGTGCTTGTTTTTCTTCTTGGTCTTGTTCTTGAGTATCTTTTGGGCCTTGCATTTTCTTCAACTCATCTTGGTATGCAACCGAGTCTAGAATATTATCTTCTGGCAATAATTTTGAGGCATAATAATCAGGAAATCCCATAGCAGACCAAATTACGTTCTTTTCTGTTAAAGAAAAATCCAATTCTTGGGGTTGATTTTCCTGAATGGCTCGGATATTTTTTATAAGCTTACGCGAAGCTGTAGTCAATCCATCCATGTCAGCAACTTCTAAAACATCAAATCCTAGCATGTCACCTGCTTTGACATTTGCAAGAATATAGCGAACAAAATCATCATATAGTTGCAAGGTCTGAGGAGCGTTCTTTTCTAAAAAGGAGCGGTTTTGGGTGGCCTTTTTCTGAAATTTTTCAATAGGAAGTAAGATATTAAATTTTTTCCATAGAATATTAGGCATTCGCACATCTTTTTCATCCCAAAATAATTGCCAAAAATAAGGAATGGTGTAAACTCCCTCTGTTAAAATACGTACGTCTTTCCCGTTTTTTAAATAAATATAGCTTCTATTTGCCATATCGTTTCCTTTCACCATTTTTATGAAGGCTTTGCCTTCCGTCAAAGTCACTCCAAACAGGGCCAACTGTTTAGATTGCCTCTTGTTGTCAAAAAATCAATGCATATTGTTCTAATTTTCATTCATTATCTTTTAAGAAAATCATTTATTCTCTTTTCTAATAGGAACGGCGATATATCCAAACAAATTCGTTTCCTCTAGAAGTCTGATGAATCAGGTCTTTTAAATAGATATTGGGATTCGTCAGTTCTTTTGTTTCTGTATGATAGCTTGTTATTGTCTGCCCACCATGTCTGAGAAGCCACTCTGTATCCAATCTAGGCAAATATCTGTCCTTTTGAAGAAAATCACAAAATTCCTCTACTGTTATGTCCTCAGGAACTTCAAGTTCTACCTTGTGAGGCAGAACATCATCACCCATACAGATAGACTCTCTATCAACGATTATTTTCATCCCTTGATCAACCTTTAGCTCTTCCTTCTAGTTCCTCACTGAACTGTTGCATTTCTTTAAACGCTTTGTCACTGACATAAACACCCGCTTTATAATACTCAGTCTGGTTAATGGCATAGTCAAAGATTTCAATCATGCCTCCAGCGTTTTCAATCATAGCGCTCCAATTTTCATCGAAAACCATTCGCAAACGTTTCCAATCCGTAAAAACTGAAACCGAATTTCGTCCATTTTTTCCTTCTCTAGTCGGAAGATTAAATGTAGCAGATTCTTCTAAAACATGAGCATTACTTTCCTGACTAGGTTCAGGAAATCCTGATGATGCATTTATAGGAAGAAGGAATTTAGCTTTTGGCATTGCCATTGAAAAGAACTTATAATAGAGTTTATAAATTAATTCTTCCTCTTCTGTAGTCGGTCTATCCATCTGTCCCATCAAAAGCATCCATCTCACAATATCAGGGTTCATAACAGGAACTTGTATCTCTGGCAAGCCTGAAAAATCTGGTTTTTGAACTAAAATAGAAGAACTTATACTAACTTCTTTGGTATTAAAGAATGCTCCTAAAGCACCATTCAAGTAAAAGGCTGTTCCAAGAAAATTCTCAATTCCTTTTTTATCTTCCGTATTTTCAATCCGTTTTACCACTTTTAATTGGTTTTCAATTGTTTCCTTATACTGATGATACCAACGAGGGGTAAATAGCATAATCATCGGGTCAGTGCATAGATAGCCTTCGTCACCTCTATCATATGTAGTTGAGAAAAGATAAGGTTCCCCAGTATTTTCTGAATAAACTGCATAAATCGAATCTGCTTCTAGCAACTTGTCCTTGACAATTTCTGCTAGACGCTCTGACTTACGAGTATTTTCTTGATTGCTCTCTTCACTTTTTGGTTTTTGACGACAATCCCATAAAAAAGCCTGTAAAATTTCGATACTATCATCAAGACTAAGGTTCTGATAGTCCTCATCGCTTACTTTACCTTCTTGAATAGTCACAAAAGCTCGATAGAGAGCATAAGCATAGCTAGATAAACGCTTTTTTTCATCTACACCAGGACTATAGAGCACACTTCCCTTTTTTAACTTAGCTAGAGAGGGAAGCATATCGATTTCTAGATAAACTAACTCCTCATCGCTAAGGGAATTCACATCTTTGTTTTGGCAAGTAAGTTTTTTTACAACTACAGTTTCAAGAGTATCCATACCTTGATCAGGATTGCAAAACTGAAGACGATCACCAACTGTCAAACTCCCTTCCAAAGTCGCAGCAATCAGTAATTCCCTCTTTTCTTTCATTGGAAAGAACCCCAAAACTCCTAGACAAGCATCTCCTTTGGTTTCTTCTGTTGTCTTCTGTGCTTCTGTCTTTTTAAAAAAATCAAAAATTCCCATTGCTTTTCCTCATTAATTTCACCCAAGTGCTGATTTTATCAATTATCTTTTTTTATCAGGCATGGTATTGAGCATAGTTGAAGCATATGCTATTACCTCTATTGTAACACATTCCCCTTATATTTTCGGGTTATCTGGTTATTGTTATCACTTTTCAGGACTCTCCAAACAGATTTCGATATCTAAATTTCTTTCCACTATTGAAGTAAGCATAAAATTTATTTTTCTAATTCTTTATAGATTGTCTCTTGAAAATGTCAGTTGTTCAAGTAAGAAATAGAGTTTTGCTTGCTCCTCTTCTTCGTAAGCAGATCTATTTGCTTTTACTTCCCTGCATTTCTCGTCATACAGAAAACCGTCATGGCCATCTTCTGTAGATAAGACTGTGTAGACTTTGGCCATTTCTTCAGGACTAATTGAAAATCTTGACTTGATTTTATACAAATTTTTCATAAAAGCGCTGAGGTGATCATAGCGGCGCATATCAACTTTGACATTGGTCACACGGATTGCCTGAATTTTGATACCTTTCCAATGTTTCCGCATATAAAGCGACAGCATCAACAAGGCCAGTTTATTCTGATAATAGGTCTTGGCAGGACTATAATGTTTTTGACCAGTTAAATTTTCAAAATCAAGCTTCATGAAAGGATAAAGCATCAGCCCTTGGGAAGAAATATTAATAATTCGGCCACGCTCAGATTTTTCCAACAAACCTTTCAACAAGATAGAAAGCAAGAAAGGGGCGACAACATTGGTCGCAAATTGCTTTTCTAATCCCTCCCTAGTCAGGATGGGCTTTTTGACTGACAAATCAAAGTCAGCTGCATTGTTCATTAAAACATCTAAAGTCTCTTCCTTTTGGATATACTGTTCTACCGCTTTCTTGATACTCTCCAAATCAGATAAATCAGCCAAGATATAATCTACATGCGGATTTCCTGTTTGTTGGCAGATTTCCTCACAGGCTTGCTCAGCAGCTTCTTTCCGTCTACAAAAGAGAGTTACCGACCAACCCTTTTCAGCCAACTGTTTAGCAGACTGGTAGCCAATACCACTATTGCCACCCGTAATAATCACTTTTTTCATTTCTGACTCCGTTAGTCTGAATACTTAGCCATCACTTCTTCCACTTCTGCCAAGGTTATCCCAAATAACTCCAACCGCTTGAGGAGTTGCTTGCCGTTGGAATAGCCGATGCGGAGCTGTTCGCCTAGATACTCTCGGCGCCTACGACTGTCCGCTCCCGCCAAGAAACCTAGTCGAATCAAGTCACCACGACTGATGTCAAACTCGTTCTCGTTTTCAAATTGCTCTGTCACCTGAGTCAGCGCTGTTTTTAGATCTTCATAGCTGGCGTGTTCGATTCCCAGAGAACGTCCCTTGGACTTAGATTTGGGAACAGCCTCATCTCGCTTGAGAAAGGCATGCTGTACTGTTGGAATGGCCGTCATAATCATGCGACGAATCCGCTCCCCATTAAAATCTGGATCTGTAAAGACAATGACTCCATGCAGTTCATGCAGGCGCTGAATCCGCTCTATATCCTGGTCATTTATTGCAGAACCTCGTGTTTCATAGGTCTCTACATCAAAGTAACGTTTGAGATTGGCCGTATCATCGCGACCTTCAACCACGATGACTTGGGAAATTTTTTCTTTCATCACTTTCTGTCCAATCCAAAGATACGCTCTGCATTTGCAGTTGTTACTGCGGCTAACTCCTCAGTCGTCATCCCACGCAAGTCGGCGATAAAGTCCACCACATAGCGTGTGTAGGCTGTTTTGTTTTCACGGCCACGTTTAGGAACAGGAGCTAGGTAAGGGGCATCCGTCTCTACCAAAATCTTGTCCAAAGGAAGTTCCCTAGCAGCCTCTTGGATATCCGTCGCTTTTTTAAAGGTCACCACACCTGAGAAAGAAATAGTCATTCCAAGCTCGACAAACTTCTCAGCCCACTCCAAAGAGCCTGAAAATGAATGCATAATCCCACCACGAGGACCAACGCCCTCACCCTTGATAATCTCATAAGTATCTTCTAGCGCATCACGGGTATGGACCACAAAAGGCAAATTCAAATCCTTAGACAACTGAATCTGACGACGAAAAACCTGCTCCTGTACTTCCTTAGGTGCTGTCATCCAATGGTAGTCCAGACCAATCTCCCCCAAGGCAACAACCTTGGGATGTTTTAGTTTTTCAAGCAAGTAAGCTTCGACCTCATCTGTGTAAGTCCCTGCTTCCGTCGGATGCCAGCCAATAGTTGCGTAGAGTTGCTCATACTCATCTGCCAACTCCAGGGCTCGTTCAATGGTTGGCTTATCAAAACCAACAATATTCATCTGTGTCACACCCATCTCAGCAGCCAAGGCGATTTCTTCGGCCTCACGTCCTGCAAATTCTTCTACATTTAAATGTGTGTGCGTATCAAAAATATCCAAACTATATTTCCTTCTCTTTCCTCAATGTTCCTTAGCTACCAAAAGAAAAGACTTTCTCTCTTCTATACTTCCCTATACTTCCCCTAGTTTCTATTCACTTTGGTTAGTACTTGGTTAGTTCTATGGTTAGCATCTACAGATGAATTTGATTAAGTTTCTCTCTCAATTCATCTTGTATATTTTTTGTTACATGACTATAGATCCTTAAAGTGATAGATTCATCTCTATGTCCAACTCGCTCCATAATAGCCTTTATGGGTATCCCTAGTTCAGCCAATAAACTAATATGCGAATGTCTAAGCATGTGAATATTATAGGATCTGTGCCCACCCAACACTACTTCACAAATATTTTTGATAAATCTATATAATAAAGGCTGTCTCATAATGTTACCTTGCTCAGTCACAAAGATGAACTCCTCATCAAAACAGTTACTACGAAAGTACTCGATAATTTCCAAGCAACGTTCACTTAGTACTATCGTCCTGACAGAACCTACTGTTTTCGTTGTCTGTAAGATTCTCTCATCATATCCATGAGCAACATAATCTATTGTATGATCAATTGTTAAAAGATTCGCTTTGAAGTTTACATCTTGATAGCGAACCCCTATAAACTCTGCAAAACGAAGACCAGTTAAAAAGATAAATTCCATTGCCAAAGCATAACGCTTATCTTTATTGTGACTTTCACAATACGATAAAACCTGTCCTAGTTCCTCTCTACTAATGAAATTATCCTTAGCTTTTTGCAACTTCTCATAGTCTGCTTTCTGCTTCGGAATTACCACCCCTTTAACTGGTGAGTCAGAAATATATCCGACCTTTACAGCATAATCAAAGATACCATTCAAGTATATTTTTCGATTTTTTCTTGTTGAATTTTGAACATTCAAATTCATTAGATATGTTTGAACTAGCTGAGTGGTGTAATCTGATATTCTCAAATTTCCTACTGCTCCCATGAAAAGCTCTAAACTTTTCATCTCACTTCTATAACTAGAAGATTTTATCTCACTGGAACGAATCGTTTTCCATTCTTCCAATAGTTGACTAAAAATCATTTCTTCTAGTTGTTTCTTTTCAACTTCCTCTTTTGTAGGGGCGGTTAGAAGTTTTTCGATTTTTAGCGCTAAACGACGTTTTGCTTCTGCTTGAGAAACTCTAGATTTTGATTTTAGAGTCACAGAGACTTGCTTCCACTTTCCCTCTCGTTCATGATAGAATTTCTCATAATAACGGTATTTACCATTATCTAATTTTTTAAAAAACATTTCTTCTCCTTGTACTTTTAAAGCAAAGGAAAGCTATGTAGCATAGCTTAATTATAACATAACTACATAGCTTCCTCATATTTCTTTTGTTTATAAAGAAGAAATTCCTTATAACCTTCAACATTTATATATACTCTCTTATGAGAAGGCTTCAAAATGTATCCTTGGAATTTTTCATTTCTTCGCATTTCTGTTAGATCATTGTTTAAGGTTTTTAACGGAACATCAAATAATTCCGTAATCCCTTTCTTGCTTTTATATATATTTTTCATAAATTTCTCCTATTCTGATATAATAGGGATGGTAAAAGAGATTCTCTTTTATTACCTACTTAGCTTGTCAGTTGCTCCGCTAAAAGTGTCTGACAGGCTTTTATGTTATCATAAAACTCGGTAGTATATTCTTTCACACCATAAGGAGTATCATGTTTTGTAGTACGTGAAAATGTCGGAGGACTGTTAATTTTATAAGTTTCCATAAGCTCACCCTTTGTTGTTGTCATTTCCAAAGGCTTTTTAATTCCTCTGCTAGTTCGATAAATTCTGATACCCTTGGGGTACATGTATAGGCGCGCACCTTTTATAATTGCTTTGTTTTGTGAACCCTCATCACCTATCTGCAAATTAGACAAATAAGCAATCAAATAATTCCCAACCTTATCAGCTCTCTTTAACCTCTTGGTCTTTGTAAAACCTTTCCCCCACATCTTGGCAAGGTCATTGTTAGGAATTGTTAGTTCGGAATCGTTCTTTAATAACACATGCAAATGCCACCTTCCACTAGCTTGTGGTTCAATGACCGTAATATAATCAACATTTCCAAACTGATTACGAATGCGTCGAATGAACGCTTTGAAATCCATGTAAACTATAGCCGGATCGGTAACATGGTCTCGATAAGTCAACGTTATCCATAACTGGTTGATACCTCCCGTAAAATTATGAGCTACTAGACGGCGTAGTTTTTTCATAGTCTGTTTAGTAGACTTCAAATTATCGAGTCGTGTACTACTGGAAGTATCCATAGCGTGAATTTCTCCGGTCTCAAGATTTACGTAACGCTTGCCTTCTATCACTTTGATAATTTGTTCTTGTTGGCCGTTGGCTGTAGTCATTTCTACGGTATCACCATAAACATAGGCTTTAACCAATTTATTGGGAAAAATTTGATTCATAATGTCACCTTTCGTTGTGCTAATGTTTGACGCTTATCAAGTTAATGAGTCAAACTAACGATGTTTAAATTTATTCCATGGTTTATTGACAATAGGAACCCTAAGATTATAAAACTGATTGTGTTGGCACGACGAACAAAGTTCGACCGCACCACCACAACCAGTCTAATTCATCTTAGCCTACTGTCAACAACTTTCACGGCATAAAATTAACCATCTAAGACCACGGATGCTTCAATTTGAACAACGCCCCCTTTATCGTTCGTTTATCTGATTCATTACAGATGATGAACACTAGATAGCGTAAACCATGCTTTAGATATAGATCAGCGAGACCATGAAGAGCATATTTGTGCAAATAAAAGATCCAAGTATCCTGTATCCTTAATAGAACTTCTTGGGGTAGCTCTCCAAAAATTTGAAACCGAAAAACTACACACCTAGCTCCAAATTCTCGAATCCCATGGTTATCCATTGTACATACAGGAACTCTTTCATCTGCTACGTGCACTCTCTGGACCGACTTGCTTCCATCGGCTTGAACAACTTCCTGAGCTTCGTAAATTGGAACTAGTGTATATGCAAACTGATTTTCCTGAATATTTTCTTTCACTAATTCTACCAATACATTTTGCGTAGAAGCTAGAAATCTATTCCAGTTTTTTTGATTTTCTTCTATCTGGACTTTCCTCTGGTACTCCTGAAGTTTTCTGCCACAAAGATGACAAACTTCCTTAATACCTTCAAAAATCTTCATAGGTATTTCTTCGATAATCGACGGCATATTGACCTCCTTTAAAGTTCGACTACTTCATTGACTTTTGCAATCAAACTAAGCTGGTTACGGTACTCTCCATATACAACAGCCTTCTCAATATCTACAATTTCTACAGTTGTGAGCATTGGTTGATACGAGTCATAATCCTTCATCGATGCTAGTGGAACCTTTACAGTGAGTTGCTCTCCAATATTATTTTTTTCGTTTGGATAATCACTGTCATCGGAAAAGATAAGTACGCCCACTTTTACCCCTTTTTCAATTTCTGAACCAGTTTCACTTTTTTCTATCCACCTTTTGGCGGACACAAAACGTAGTTCTTTGCGAGAAAGGAACCGTGACGCATCAAACTCTGTAAAATGAGTTAAGTTCTTAAGTGCCATAATTCAATACCTTCTTTCTAAACTTAAAAGTAAATCGTCTACTTTTAACGAAATAAATACTGTGACGATTACAGATAGCAACATTTTAAAATCACCTCCTTGCTTATAAGGAGAAATTTTAAAAGAATTCGGAGGAGATTCTTAATTTTTTAATTCTTTTCGCAGAATCTCTATAATACGCTCATAGTGTCTTTTGACAGTTTTGTCAGTAAGCCCGAATTCTTTTGAAAGACTTGAGTACGATTTACCTTCTAAAACTACTCCATATAGAATTTTTCTATCTCTTTCACTCAGCAATCTCTCAATAGCATTCTTTATAATAGCAATTTCTTCTTTTTTAATTAGGAGAGACAATGCATCTCTATTATCTGCTATCGTATCTAGTAAAGGATCTGTATCACCTGAACCACTATCTAAACTACGAAGACCATAAGAACGATCTTTTCTACATGAATTCTCATAGGGCTGGTTTAATAAGTTATCTACCTTAGCCCAATCACCAGATAATACAGCTTTATTAATTGCTTCTTCTCTACGTTGTTCTACTTTTGTTAAATCTACCATATGTTGGTACCTCCTGCTCGGGTTTACCAACCATACAGAGTTTGTCTTCTCACGCTATCGCCAGTGGAAAAAACTTAGTAGTCATTTTAGATAAAAACAGTCAGATGTATAAAAAAAATAGCAGTTATACAAAATCGTATAACTGCTATTCATTTTTTAGAGCCAAATCTATATGCTATTTGTTTTTTTATTCAATTATTCTTTTAGTTCTACTTTTTCTAGTTCCATTACTGCGTTATTCTCTTCATTTGAGGTATCATTCTTCAAAAATCCCATGAATACTTTCTTACCATGTTCAACTGGAATAAAGAATTGCTCTCTATCCAAATTAACATATATTTTTTCTGTATCCTTTATCTTATAGCCTCTACTTTCCATGATTTCAATAATTTGTTCTTTTGTTTTCAAATTCTGAACAGTATTAGTAAATGATTCATATGAAGTTAAATAAATCACCTTGTCTCCTACAATAATTCTATCACTTGAAAATTTAATGTTAGGCAATCTATCTATATTTTTTTGATTTTCTTCCACAGAACCCTTATTCCCATAAACCTTCGTAACACGATAAGTTCCGCTGATTTTTGTATTTACTAATGGTACTAACTCATACGGCACAGCTGTATTCTCACCAAATATATCAAGATATACCATCTTATGTTGATCTATCTTATACAGGATTCTTCCGTAACGTTCTTGGTCTTTATTATCAAGTAATGAAATAAACTTCAAATCTTCTTTTTTGATATCACTATTTTTTAATATCTCGAAATTTTCCTTAAATGATTTGACGATATCTTCTTCCGAAAGTTTAGTTTTTGTGATATTTTTAAAATCAGAATATGAATCATGAATAGTTACATCATAATTAAATACTTCATTATTTTTTAGCATATAGTCAATTTTTAATTTATCTGAACCTGAAAATTCCCAAACACTAGTTTTAAGTCCTACTGAACCCCACTTCTTATCAAACAAATTATCACTTGATGAATTTTCGGAAAAATAATTAGATATGCTTATACCTGCAGCGGCAAAGATACCCAATATAACAATCGTAAGTAATATGACCCTCACTAAACTAAATTTTTTAGTTTTTTTGCCATTCTTACTATCCTTTTTACCTTCTTCGTTTTTCTGCTTTCTCATATATCTTATTCTCCTTGATTTTTGTATCTATTCTATTAGCAAAACCTGAGTTTATTTCTTAATAATCTATGTTATTTAGATATTTTTGAAATTCCTCTTTTTTCATGTACTGTGGACTAGGCATTTTAGGTATTCCTTCAATACCTTCAAAAATCTTTGAAACAACTTCTAAGGCAATCCAATTAAAATTGGTCTGTTTTTCTATTGTTTCATTTATATTTTTCCACTCTGTGGGAACCATATACGAGAGATCTTCGGGGAGTTTAGGATAGGTTCCTTTTTCAATAATTTTAGAAAGAAAGCCGTATTCTCCATTCGGCAATGTTAGTAACACATAACCAACATTTCTCTGGTACAAGTCCGATTCTGTCGTAAATAAAACTTTTCCACCATTATTTTTTGCAAAATAATAATGAGCTTCTAAGCTACCTAACTGAGAATATTTCTTCTCACCATTTCCCATGTCCCATTCTTGTAATTTATACACAGCTATTTCTTCTGCCATGTTATTGCTCCTTTTGTATTGTTTTTTATCTATTTTAACACAAAATAGTACGATGCGCTATACTATGTTGATATTTTGGACAGCTAACTGTACTTAAAAAATCATATAAAGGATAGTAGAATAGTACAAAAGAGGAAATTACAGATGGAAGCTAATCAATTACAAAAATACATAGCAGAGCGTATAAGAGAATGTAGAAAAGAACAGAATCTCAGCCAAGAACAATTATCCAATCAAGCTGGACTAGGTATTAAAGCAATACAAAACATCGAGAATATGAAATACGATTTTAAAATACACACACTTGAAAAAGTGCTTACTGCTTTAGGAATGACCGTAGAAGACTTCTTTAATTTCCCACTCTCAAATAATTACGTCCCTATAACTACATTGATCGATAACATCTCAGATTTATCTCACACAAAAAAATTAAAAATCATTTCTTTGTTCAATGAAATTGTTAAAAATATAGATTAAAAGAGGAACTCTCAATGAATTCCTCTTTTTGTATGCTACTTTAACTTTCCTTTGGTTAGTTTTATGGTTAATTTGTGCCTCAATAATGTCATGAGTCCTTAAACTTCACTCCAAACACTCTAAGTATGAGTATCAAAAATCATCTCTTCTAACCTCATTTTCTTCCACCTATTATACCAAAAATAGCATCCCCCGGCTTGTAAAAATATTCTAATACCGATCATTCTCCCTTGACTGCATTTTTTCAAAGCAGTATAATAACACTTATTGAAATTTTCATCAAAGGAAAAGAAAATGTTTAGAAAATTAAAATATACCTTTATCGGTCGACCACTCAAGTCTCTCACAGATAGTGAAGGGGGATTACTTGGAAAAATGCAGGCACTTGCAATGTTATCCAGTGATGCCCTGTCTTCTATTGCCTACGGACCTGAACAAGTCATTCTCGTTTTAGTCAGTCTCTCACCTCTCGCTATTTGGTGGAGCCTCCCTATCGGTATTTTTGTCCTCTTACTCCTCGCTAGTTTGACCATTTCCTATCGTCAAATCATCCACGCCTATCCTCAAGGTGGTGGGGCTTATATGGTCACTCGGGAAAATCTCTCCCCTGAACTAGGCTTGATTGCAGGCGGTAGCCTCCTTGTTGACTATATGCTGACAGTAGCCGTATCCGTTGCTTCTGGAGCTGATGCTATTACTGCAGCCATCCCTGCCCTCCATCCCTATAATCTTCATATCTCTATTTTCCTAGTCTGCCTGCTCATGCTCTTGAATTTAAGAGGATTGAAAGAATCTGCCAGCTCTCTGATGATTCCCGTCTACCTCTTTATCTTCAGTACCGTCTTTCTCTTGCTTTATGGGTTCTTTCAACTATTTACAGGTTCCCTAAACTATCAGGCGACTTCAACCATTGGGCAAACCGTTCCGAGCCTTTCCATCGTTCTCCTATTGAGAGCCTTTACCAGTGGCTCTGCCTCTCTGACAGGGGTTGAGGCTATTTCAAATGCGGTACCATTTTTCAAAACTCCGAAAGAAAAGAATGCTGCTCAGACCCTGACCATCATGTCCTTGATTTTAGGATTTCTTTTTGCAGGCATTACCTTCCTAAACTACTGGATGGGCATCACACCTCAAAATGGAGAAACCATCCTCTCGCAAATGGCCAAGGGCATTCTTGGTGATTCATTCTTTGGTCATGCTAGCTACTATCTCTTCCAGTTCTCAACAGCCTTGATTCTAGCTGTAGCTGCAAATACTGGCTTTTCAGCCTTCCCTATGTTGGCCTACAATATGGCTAAAAACAAGTACATGCCCCATCTCTTTATGGAAAAAGGGGATCGCCTTGGCTACTCCAACGGTATCTTAACTCTGGCCTTTGGAGCTATGATCCTTCTTCTCATTTTTAATGGGAATACTGAACGCTTGATTCCTCTTTATACTATCGGGGTCTTCGTTCCCTTTGCCCTTTCTCAGACTGGGATGATTCGTCATTGGAAAAAGGAAAAAGGAGCAAACTTCTTAAAACCTGCCTTTGCTAATATCCTTGGGGCCATCATTTGTTATGCTATCGTTCTCATTTTACTCCTCTTCAGACTGGGTGATATCTGGCCATTCTTCCCAATTATCCTAGTCTTAACCTTCCTCTTTTTGTCCATTCACAGCCATTACCAAAAAGTGGCAAAACAACTGCGACTCTACGAAGGAATTGAAAAACGTACCTACGATGGCAATCTGGTTCTTGTCCTAGTAGGAAATGTTACTCGAGTAAGTGTCGGAGCCATTAGCTACGCTCAAAGTATCGGTGACGAAGTGTTGGCCATGCACATTTCTACTAAAGAAACGGCCGAAAAAGACCAAGAAATCCTTCAGGAATTTGCCGATTACTTCCCAAATATCACTCTGAAGAATATCAATACCAGCTACCGCGACATCATCACTCCTAGCGTTAAGTATGTCAAACGAATCGCCCAAGAAGCTAAGCAAAAAAACTACACCGTTACAGTCCTTGTCCCACAGTTTATCCCTAACAAGCCTTGGCAAAATATCCTGCACAATCAAATGAGCCTCAAACTAAAATACGCTCTCAGATGGCATGAAGACGTCGTTGTCGCTAGCTACTCTTATCACTTAAAAGAATAAACAAAAACTCAAAATCAGTAACTTATATCTGGTTTTGAGTTTTTTGTATGTAACCTTTTAAACGAACTCTCCATGAATTTCAGCTGAAATGACCGATTTCAAGGACAACGCACCCTTTAAGATAAAAAGAAAAGCCAGTAGACTCGAGTTCCTACTGACTTCTTTGTTGAATTCGTTTGGATTATGCAGCCAAAACTTTGCGTCCTTTACGACGACGAGCTGCCAATACGCGACGACCGTTTTTAGTTGACATACGGTTACGGAATCCGTGTTTGCGCGCACGACGAAGTTTACTTGGTTGATAAGTACGTTTCACGATGAATACCTCCTCATAGATTTTGTATTCGTTTAGCCGGCTATAAAGTGATCAGTTACTAAACATACTTTACTATTCTATCTGATTCTTACCTATTTGTCAATAGCTCTAAGGAAATGTTTCCTGCTTTTCCAATGAAAGCCTTATCTACGATACTGGCTCAAGAAACGTGTCATCTTTTCTTGGATTTGCGCTAATTCGTCCACACGAGGAAGGTAAACGATACGGAAATGGTCTGGTTCCTTCCAGTTAAAACCACGACCATGAACCAAGAGAACCTTTTCCTGCTTCAAGAAATCAAGAACGAACTGTTCATCATCATCGATGCGGTACATATTGCGGTCAATTTTAGGGAAGATATAAAGACCCGCCTTCGGCTTAACCGCAGACAAACCTGGGATATCTTGGATAGCATTGTAAATGAAGTTTCTTTGCTCGTAAATCCGTCCACCAGGAAGGAGCAATTCATCCACTGACTGGTGCCCACCTAGTGAAGTTTGTACGACTTGCTGGGCCAAAACGTTAGAGCAAAGACGCATATTGGATAGCATATTGAGCCCTTCGATATAGCCCTTGACATGGTGCTTAGGACCAGACAAGACCATCCATCCTACACGGAAACCAGCGATACGGTGAGATTTTGACAAACCATTCATACTGACACAGAAAACATCAGGTGCCAAGCTCGCCACAGGCGTATGCACATGCCCATCCATCACCATGCGATCATAAATCTCATCTGCAAAGATGATCAAATCGTTCTGACGAGCAATCTCAATAATCTCCAACAAGAGTTCCTTAGGATAAAGGGCTCCAGTTGGGTTATTTGGATTGATAAGGACGATTGCCTTGGTATTGGAAGTAATTTTTGACTTAATATCGTCAATATCTGGGTACCATTCTGCAGCTTCATCACAGATATAGTGAACGGCATTTCCCCCAGCTAGGCTGACCGCGGCTGTCCAGAGAGGATAGTCTGGCATAGGCACCAAGACCTCATCGCCATTATCCAAAAGCCCTTGCATGGACATAACAATCAGCTCACTGACACCATTTCCGAGGTAGATATCATCAATGTCTACATTAGGGAATTTCTTCAGTTGGCAATACTGCATGATGGCCTTGCGGGCTGAGAAAATCCCTTTGGAGTCAGAATATCCCTCACTATCACGCGCATTCATAATCAAGTCATGAATGACCTCATCCGGCGCTGTAAAGCCAAATTCTGCTGGATTCCCTGTATTCAGACGTAAAATCTTTTCTCCGTTTGCTCGCATCCGCATAGCTTCTTCCAAAACAGGACCACGGATATCATAGGCAACGTGCTCTAACTTACTAGACTTGTTATATTCTTTCATCTTGTTTCCTCAATTCATAGAGATAGTAACATTATACCACTAGAAAGGGATTGCGACAAGTTTCCTGAAATGAGCAAGCAAAGAAAAAAACTCACAACGACTAGGTTCTCACCGTCTAAACAACTAGAATACAGAAGTATTTTCTCACATACCAAAAGACAAACCTAGAAAGATCAGCGCTAAAAAGGAGTCATACAAGAGATTAAACATGAGAAAGAGCCCCCACGTGACCAAATAGTCCAAACGACCACTTCTCTTTGCAATCACCAATAAAATGATGTGGTAGACCAAGTGAAAGAGAAGAAATCCAATAAAACCTGGATAGAGAACGGGCATGACTCTTTCCAGCCGCCAAAGCATCACTACTTCACCTACAAGTGACGCAAGGATAATTCCACGATAAAGAAAACTTATTTTTTTAGAAGCTTGAACAGGGCCTTTCATACTTTCTCATCCCCTTTACTGTGTTTCCTACTAGCTCGTTTTCTTTTATTTTAACATATCTCCACCAAATTGAATCTCCAATAATATTTATTGAAATATGATTTTTACTTTACTTCTTTAGTGAAAAGGATTACAATAACAGTAAGAAAATTTCAGGAGGTTTCATTATGGCACAACGTTACCAAAATGTTATGGTCGCAATTGATGGTTCTAAAGAAGCGGACTTGGCTTTCGTCAAAGGTGTTTACACTGCTCTACGCAACGAATCCAAGCTCACCATTGCCCATGTTATCGACACACGCGCTCTTCAAAGCGTGTCTACCTTTGATGCTGAAGTTTACGAAGAGCTCCAAGTCGATGCTGAAAGTCTGATGAAGGAGTACGAAAAGCGCGCAAGAGATGCTGGTGTGACCGATATTCACATCGTCATCGAAATGGGAAATCCAAAAACCCTCCTTGCCCGTACTATTCCAGACGCAGAAAATGTCGACCTGATTCTCGTTGGTGCAACAGGGCTCAATGCCTTTGAACGCCTCTTGGTTGGCTCTTCATCTGAGTATATTCTTCGCCATGCAAAAGTCGATTTGCTGGTCGTGAGAGAAAGTGAAAAAACATTGTAATCATTAAAAAAGGAGCCTCTGGCTCCTTTTTGTTTGTCCTGGTTGGGTCAGAAAAAGGCTTTAAACAATTGTTTAAAGCCTCTATCTTATTTAGAAAGTAGTCAATCTCAAAAGATTGAATTATTTGTAACTGTATGCCCAGTAGTATACACCGTTTCCATCAACTACTGCTGCTACAGCTCCTTCAGTGACATTCGGATCGAGAAGCAAGTCTCTCAAACCACTGTTTGCCCATTTCTTAACGACAACAGCAGCATCTTCATCACGACGTCCTACAAAGCCTGTGCTATCGTATTGACGTGAAATTTCATTTACTTTCGGAAGTGCTTGATTTTGATAAATGTCTTCAGACCAAGTCAATTCTTTCAATCCTTGAGCTTTACGAGTCTCATTGATTTTAGCGAAAGCTTCTTTCGCTTTTGAAACATAGTCATAGTTTGTATCATTTGTTGCTTCAACACGGTAAACAAACTTCACATAACCAAATTCTACATCACTGTATTTCTTGTCTTCGACACCACTCTTGAGATTTGCAATCAAGACATAGTCCTTAGCGTATGGGTTTTCTTTCGTCTTCTCAAAGATTTCTGGATCTTCGATTTCCCACTCAACTTTAGCATCCCAACCAGAGTTATCAAGGAACTTAGGATTCATTTTTTCGATGACATAGTTTTTGAACTCTTCAACATTCTTGAATGGCAATGCTTGACCTGCTTTAGCAGTCGTTACCAAGTTAGTTGAGTAAAGTTTCACGCTTGAGTTCTTGTCACTGTACATGTACTCGTCATCAGCAGTGTTTTCGTGAAGTTTTGGATCACGAGCTGGATCGTTTGGATCAGTCATCCCTTGAAGTTTCCATTTTCCTCCAAGCCACTTCCAGTATGCTGAGTAACCTGTACGCTCTGAATTAGATGATACATAATAGTAATGTGCACTACCGTCGAAGTAGTAGTTTTTATCATTCTTGAGGACTGCATCACCTGGTTTACCTGGTGGGTAAACCAATTTTGGAGTTTGTCCATTTGGTGCCCAAGCCAAGTGTTCCAATCCTTCAGCTGGTTTTTCAACATAATCAGGGATTTGGTTTTCACTTGGTTCATCAGTCGTTACCAAACCTGGTGTTGTTGGGATAGCTGGAGTTGCTGGTGTTTCTGGTTTTGGTTCTGCTGGTGTTTCTGTTGATGGCTTGAATGGATCAAATTCACTATCAGCACCATTAATTGGTGGGTTTTCTGGTAGGTCAACACTTGGAGTTGCTGGTTGCTCTGGTTTTGGCTCAGCTGGTGTTGTTGGCTCTTCAGGTTTATCACTAGGAGCTGGTGTTGGAGCCTCTGGTTCTGCTGGTGTTGGAGCAGGAACTTCAGGTTGACTTGGTTGTGCTGGCTCAACCGGAGTTGTTGGTTGTTCTGGTTTTGGTTCAGCAGGAGTTGCTGGTTGTGCTGGTGTTGGCTCAGCTGGTTGTGCTGGTTGTGCTGGTGTTGTATCAGCAGAATCTTTCACCAATACCCACTTACCATTTTGGTAGTAGTAATAATCACCATTGTCCAATACATAGTAATGGTATCCATTTTCGTAACGATAGTGCGGATCGTTTTCCAAGTTGTTAGTAGATGAGTTGTTGTTACTATTGTTTGTCAAAGGTTTCCACTGACCGTTACGATAAATACGGTAGCTACCGTCGTTCATGCGGTAGTAGTGATTGCCATTCCAGTAAATATAGTTTTCATCGCTAGCAAGGTTGTTGTAACTATTCCAATAGTTATAACCATAGTAGTTGCTACTGTTGTCATAGCCATAGTAGTTATTCCAATTATTGTAACCGTAGTTGTAACTTGGGTAATAGCTACCATATCCATAATTATAGCTTGGGTAGTAGCTATTGTAGCCATAGTTATAGCTTGGGTAATAACTGTTGTAGCCATAACTTCTTACAGTATAGTTTGATGTGCGGCTACGATTTGCAGTAGTACGGTTAGAAGTACGATTGCTTGAACGGCGGCTAGTTCTTGTATAGTAGCTATTATTCCCATTCCAGTTGTAAGCAGCGTGAGCTTCACTTGGTGCAAAAGTTGGAAGCATTGTTACAGCTGTTAAAACAGAAGCTGTCAAATAGGTATATTTTTTCTTCATTTCAACCTCTTAATTCTTTAATTTCTAAACTTGAAAATTAAAATAATAAAAATAATAATAAAAATTTGGAAAGCAATTGTGCACAATTTTATAACTAACCCTCAAAACTAGAGTGAATTCTTCACATCAACTTGTTAACAGGCCTGAAATAAACAAGTTGACTTTCTGTCTTTAAAAAGAGCATATTATAGCAGCGTGAGGATTTTATATTTATTCGCTTTCTGAATTCATTCTAACACATCAACTTTCAAATATCAAATAATTTGACTCATCTTTTTTTGATATTTTTTTAAAAGGAAAGCTAGATAAATTGGGGTAAAATGCCACTCTGCATTATTTTTTGTAAACTAAAATATTTTTCTTTTCTTTTTCAAAAAAAATTTCAAACGTTTTCTAATTCAAAATAAGTATAAATATGCTAATAATAATTAGTGATATATATGTAATTGTTCGGATTTCGGTTCAAAAAATCCCCGAATTTTTCATCCAGGGAAAAGAATTTTCTCTTATTTTTTATTTTTTCTTTCTTTATGTCGCTCATAAGCTTTAAACTGACGTTGTAGTTCCTGTCGGATGACAGGTTCTGGAGCATATTTTTCTTCCCAGTCATCTGGTTTTAAAATCTTGTGTGTAACTGGGTCAAAATGAGCTTTTCCGTCTGGGAAAACCTTCCCCATATTTGCTTCATGAACAATATCAAAAATGCGTTCTGGGTCTACTCCCATCAAAACAAAACTACCGTATGTAAAATACAGTGTGTCAATCAAAGCATCCACTTGACCGACCAAGTTTTGCTTAGCAGGCGTCTTTTTCTCCACTTTCTCTGCCGCCTTATCAAGTGCCTCATGCATGCTTGCAAGGGAGTTTTGGAATTCTTCCTCCGAAGAACTTGCTGCACGAACAAACTCCACTAATTCTTCAATTTTAAAGTCTGCGCGGTGGGTTGCACCTTCAGCATCCCATGCCTGTGGCTCTTCTTGAGTTCGTTCATCCATCATGTGGTGGAAGGTTTTGACCTTATTAAAGTGGTAGTCTCGACTGACAAACACTTTTTCTGAAGCCAAAACACCAAAGTGCTCGAGCGCCTTGTGGATACCATCTTGTTGATTACTTGCCGTAATATGCTTGGCAACTTCTTTGACACTGCTACTGCCATTTCCCATAGCAACCGACATACCAACACCCGCTAACATTTCCAGATCGTTGTCTGAATCACCAAAGGCCATGACTTGGTTGAGATCAAAGCCATATTCTTTCCCGACTCGGCGAATGCCTTCTAGTTTGGAATTTCCTTGGTTAATGATATCTGCTGCAAAAGGATTGCTTCGAGTTAATTTCAAATCTTCAAAATCACTTGCTGCCTTCTCAGATTCTTCTGGCGTCATCAGCATCAAAACTTGATAAATGGGTTGATTAATCAAGTTAAGCAAGTCGTCTTCCTTTTGAGGAACTGCCTTGCTGACCATTCGATTAAAGGAACGGCTAACGGTTCTTGTCAGAACAGTCGGAATAAAACGACTAACCAGTTGGGAAAAGGAGCCGAGACCAAATGACATAATCTTCGAACCAACAACGGCATGCTCGGTTCCAAGAGCGATTTCTT
The DNA here is from genome assembly GCF_001683375.1 of Streptococcus sp. oral taxon 064. Lineage (GTDB taxonomy): Bacteria > Bacillota > Bacilli > Lactobacillales > Streptococcaceae > Streptococcus > Streptococcus oralis_S. The sequence continues at coordinate 466,248 of NZ_CP016207.1, forward strand.
TACGCTCCTTTTTAGCATAAGCAATCAGTTGACGTAGGCTTGACTTAGCGATTGGGCTTGCAAAGAGTACCTTTTCTTTATTAAAAATGTATTGGCCATTGTAGGTCACCGCAAAGTCTAGGTCCAAGTCTTCCATCAATTCCTTGACAAAAAACGGCCCTCGTCCTGTCGCTACTCCAACAAGCACTCCTTGCTCTTTGACAATCTTAATCGCGTCCTTAGTGGATTTCAAAACACTCTTGCGATCGTTGACTAGCGTTCCATCGATATCAAAAAAAACAGCCTTGACTTCCATCCTGTCCCATTCTCCCCTTTTGTGTTACAATGATTATACCACATTTCAGAAAGAGTGACTAAATCATGCCTAAGAAAATCCTTGTTTTACATACAGGTGGGACTATTTCCATGCAAGCAGACGCCACTGGTGCCGTTGTAACTAGTCAGGACAATCCCATGAACCATGTTTCCAATCCACTTGAAGGAATTGAGGTTCATACCCTAGACTTTTTTAATCTGCCAAGCCCTCATATCAAACCCAATCATATGCTTGCACTCTATCATAAGATTAAAGAGGAAGCTGATAACTATGATGGAGTTGTCATCACACATGGTACAGATACCTTAGAAGAAACAGCTTACTTCCTTGATACCATGAAAATTCCGCCCATCCCCATCGTTCTAACAGGGGCCATGCGTAGTTCAAACGAACTTGGTAGCGACGGTGTATATAACTATCTGAGCGCTTTGCGAGTTGCCAGCGATGACAAAGCAGCCGACAAGGGTGTACTGGTCGTCATGAACGACGAGATCCACGCAGCCAAGTATGTTACCAAAACTCATACGACCAACGTCAGCACCTTTCAAACCCCAACACATGGACCACTTGGCCTCATCATGAAGCAAGAAATCCTCTACTTCAAAACGGCTGAGCCTCGTGTCCGGTTTAATCTTGAGCATATTCAAGGTCTGGTTCCCATCATCTCAGCCTATGCCGGTATGACAGACGAGCTGATTGATATGTTAGACTTAGAACAGCTGGATGGCTTAGTCATTCAGGCCTTTGGAGCAGGCAATATTCCCAAAGAAACAGCTCAAAAGTTGGAAAATCTCCTCCAAAAAGGAATCCCAGTCGCCCTGGTCTCACGTTGTTTTAATGGTATTGCTGAACCTGTCTACGCCTACCAAGGTGGAGGGGTGCAGTTGCAACGAGCTGGTGTTTTCTTTGTCAAAGAACTCAACGCTCAAAAAGCGCGCCTCAAATTATTAATTGCCCTTAATGCTGGACTAAAAGGACAAGCTTTGAAAGACTATATGGAAGGATAAACCTCTTCTCTAGAAAGCAAATCAGGAAATCTTCACGATTCCCTGATTTTTTCTATTTACGTTTTCGTGTAGAGCGGCGTTCTGTCAAACCATGAGGTAGGAGAACTTCACGTTCTTCCAACTCTTCCTTATGCATAATCTTAGTCAACATACGCATGCTGATAGCACCTAGGTCATAAAGAGGTTGGGCAATAGTCGTCAAGTTTGGACGAGTGAATCGTGCAATCTGAGAGTCATCTGTCGTAATGATTTCAAACTCTTCTGGTACAGACACACCGTGGTCAGCCAAACCATTTAGGACACCTGCTGCCAATTCATCACCTGTTACAACTGCGGCTGTAGCTTGTGATGAAATCAAGCGTTCTGCCAAGGCATAACCATCGTCATAGCTGTATTTTGATTCAAAGACCAATCCCTCGCTATAAGAATGTCCTGCTTTTTTCAAGGCTTCCTTGTAACCAATCAAACGAACCTTGCCATTGATATCATCGACGAGTGGTCCACTCACAAAAGCAATCTTTTCGTTTTCTTTTAGAAGGTAGCTTACAGCATCAATCGTTGCTTGTTTGTAGTCGATATTTACACTTGGAAGTTGGTGTTCTACATCTACAGTACCAGCAAGAACAACCGGTGTCCGTGAACGAGAAAACTCTGAACGAATCTTTTCAGTCAAGTGATAGCCCATAAAGATAATCCCATCGACTTGTTTTGAAAAGAGAGTGTTGACTACTGAAACTTCCTTTTCATCATCCTCATCACTATTTGCAAGGACAATGTTATACTTGTACATTTCAGCAATGTCGTCAATTCCCTTAGCAAGCGTTGAGAAATAACCATTGGTAATGTTAGGAATCACAACTCCGACTGTCGTTGTTTTCTTGCTAGCCAAACCACGTGCTACCGCATTTGGACGATAGTCCAAGCGATCAATCACTTCTAGGACTTTTTTTCGAGTGTTCTCTTTAACATTCTTGTTGCCATTAACGACACGGCTAACTGTTGCCATCGAAACTCCTGCTTCACGGGCGACGTCATAAATCGTTACTGTATCATCTGTGTTCATTCCGTTTCCTTTCTATAATGAAAATTTCGCTTTCACGCATCTACTTACTCCATTTTATCACTTATTGTAAACACTTTCAAGTATTTTTTAGAGAAACTTTGAAAAAATTTCACAGTTTATTCCCATTTTGAAAAAGCAAGTAGGATTTCTTGATTTTTAAGACATTTTGCTGTATGATAAGGAAAATAAAGGGGGGAGGAAAACATGGCTTTTACAAATACACAGAGACGTTCCGCTAGTTTTGGTGTCGTGACCAGCTTACCTGATGATGTCATTGACTCTTTATGGTATATTATCGATCATTTCCTGAAAAATGTCTTTGAATTAGAAGAAGAACTTGAGTTTCAACTGCTCAACAATAAGGGGACCATCACCTTCCATTTTTCTAGCCAGCACCTTCCGACTAGCATTGATTTTGATTTCAATCATCCTTTCGATCCCCTTTACCCTCCTAGGGTCCTTGTTTTAGATACGGACGGTAAAGAAACCATCCTCCTTCCAGAAGAAAATGACCTATTTTAAAAACTCTAGCTTCTCGGCGCAAACTGCTGAGGAACTAGAGTTTTCTTTTTCTAATAAATGGATCGACTGACAACTAGACCGTTTGGTTTTGTATACTCTAAGTCAAGATAATCCTGATAAGTCCCTGGCACAATGAAACCTTGAGGACTCAATATATCAGTCCCAGCTTTTCCTACGATAGAGTCTGCCAGCAAGACACAATTGGTACTAAGAACAAAGTAGGTCTTAAACTCGGATGAACTGAATTTATAGAGGATCGCATCTGCTTCCTGTTTCAGTTGGTAGGAGTAGGTATGCTTTACCTCGCCCTCTCTTCTTTTCATCAACTGTGAACTTGGTTCCCAAGGAATTAACAGGTCTTCTATCTCTTCTAGACGAGCTTGGATGGCTGCTTTCTGTTGGTCTGTCAAACTCAGACCATAAGCAAACAAGGTCTTCTGACTTTCCCTCTTACAGAGCTCGATGTATTTTTCCCGATTGGCCTTAAACAAAACACCATCTCCAACCATGCCGAACAAACGCTCCGAGTGGGGATCATACGAGCCATAGGAAATAACCTTCCCTTGGTAACAAATATCCACATGTCCCATAGCGAGGAAGAAAGAGGTTTCTGAGGTATGGATAAAAATTTCCAGATCAACTACCTGATCGTTTTTTCTTTCTGAATGAACTTCCCCTTCTTGGCTTTCATGATTTGCCAGCCACTCATTTAGTTTTCGCAAGGTGCTGATAGGGATCAAAGCCGTCACAAAGATCGGCAAGGTCATTCGCATTCGTCGTTTCAGCTTGGGATTGTTTTCTATCTTTTCAAAAAAGAAACCGTCCCGGAGGCTACTAGCTCCTAGCATGAGCAAGTAAAACCCAAGCAAGAGCAATTCAAAATTCGCTGCATCGTGAAAAGGAGAGATGCTATAAAGACCGAATCCTATCATCCATACAGCATCGAAGAGATGATGGAGCCGAGGATGAATGGCATTTTTTCGATAGAGAGACCAGGTCACAAGACTAATGATGCCCGTAAACAGCTGGTAGCTCGCAATGATAAAAACCAGGAGATAGAGGGCAAGGTCTTGCAAGATGATAGAGTCAAACACCAGAGCCGCAACCGCCAGCTTTCCCAAGGTTACAAAGATATTTTCCCGACGTTTTTTATCCTGAAACCAGCGAGTCAACAAGTGCCAAACTGCTGACAAGGAAAAGTAACCCATCAGCAACTGGTATCCCATTCTCGGAATAACTTGTCCAAATCGAATCAAGAGAAGCCCTAAAACAATAGCAAGTAGTCCCTCCCCAATACTCTTCCACTTACTATAGGTCTCGGAAAGCTTAGGCATTTCCTTGCTCCAACTGGTCAACCAAGTATCGAATTGGTTGCTTTAGGATCGGATGGATAAAATGGGGAGCTATTTCCACTAACGGCTCAAGAACAAAGAGGCGTTCTGCTATATAAGGATGAGGCAATATGAGCTCGTCTGTGTAAATAATCTGGTCCTCCATAAAGAGTAGGTCCAAATCAATCAAACGAGGCCCCCAATGCACCTCTCGAACCCGTCCCATTTCTAACTCAATGGCTAACAATGTTTCTAACAAGACTGGTGCTGGTAGCCAGGTTTCTACTTCAATCACCTGATTGGCAAAGCTATCCTGATCCACACCACCCCAAGGCTCCGTCGTCAAAACACTGGACTCTTTGAGAATATGGATACCTCGAGTTCGCAGTTTGTCAATGGCTTGCTCCAAGTTTGCTTGCTTATCTCCCATATTACTTCCTAGAGCGATAAAGGCCCGTTGTTTGCGACGGCGAATGGTCACCGAGCAGGTATCCAATGGTAAATGCACTGGAGCCCACGGTTTTTTTAGTTCCAACTCAATCTCTTGGACAAGAGGATAGGTCTCAAAGGTACGTTCAACTAATTTGTAGGCTACCGTTTCAATCAAGTCCTCAGTGCTTTCCTGAAACCAAGTCGTCCACTGCTGACACAGTTCTCCGTAATGGACAGAAGCTGTTAAATCCAATTCTGTAGCCGCCTTGGTCATATCATAGGATAAGCTTGCGGAAATAACAAACTTCTGCCCTAATTCTTTCTCACTAGGGAAAAGACCATGATAGGCAAAAATTTCCAAATCTTTAATCTGCAGTTGATCCATAATTAGTCCTTTCTAGAAAAATCCGCATGAAGCGGATTCTTTTTATACTCAATGAAAATCAAAGTGCAAACTAGGAAGCTAGCCGCAGGTTGCTCAAAGCACTGCTTTGAGGTTGTAGATAAAACTGACGAAATCAGCTAAAAACACTGTTTTGAGGTTGTGGATAGAACTGACGAAGTCAGTAACCGCACCTACGGCAAGGTGAAGCTGACGTGGTTTGAATTTGATTTTCGAAGGGTATTATAGTCCCATTAAACGATAAGCTTGGTCTCGGAGGTCCTTATCTGTTTCAAATACACCTCGCGCTACTGTCGTCAAGGTTGCCGTGCCTGGCTTTCTGACACCACGCATGCTCATACACATATGTTCCGCCTCAATGACAACAAAGGCTCCTTTAGCACCCAGATAGTCCATCAAGGCATCGGCCACCTCAATATTCAAACGCTCTTGAATTTGTGGTTTTTTAGAATAAACTTCAACCGTACGGGCTAGCTTAGACAAGCCTGCCACCCGACCATCTGGAATGTAGGCAATGTGCGCTCTCCCATAAAAGGGCAAAAAGTGGTGCTCACACATAGTGTGGAAAAAGATATCCTTTTCTACAACCATATTATCGTCGATAATCTCAAAGGATTTTGACAGGTGTTCCTCAGCAGTTTGGCCAAGACCTGAAAAAATCTCTTGGTACATACGAGCTACACGAGCAGGTGTTTCCTGCAAGCCCTCGCGGTTAGCGTCCTCACCAACAGCCTCAATAATCATTTTTACAGCCGTTTCAATCTTTTGTGTATCCATTCTCGTTCTTCCTCTCCATCAGATAGGCTCTCACTTGGCTCAAGAAATACAAGGAACCTGTGACAATCCTAACTGTTTGTTTCTCTTCATTTTTATCTGTCAATTTCTGCTCTAGAAAATCCTGCCAAATTTGGTAATTGAGATTTCTAGACTTGGCTGTCTCTTTCAGCACGCTTTCATCCGTCGCCCGACTATCGTCAAAATGGGTTAAAGTCAATTGACTATCTGGCACCGTCTCTAGCAAATCCAGCATATCCTCCAAGGCCTTGGTCTTGATACAAGTAAAGAGGATTTCCTTATGATAATCCGCAAAGCGTTCTTGCAAGGTTGCTAATAAAGCCTTGATAGCATGGGGATTGTGGGCCCCATCCAAAATCATCAAGGGGTCGCTAGACACGACCTCCAAACGCCCTGGCCATCTGGTCTCTTTCAAAGCTTGAGCAACCAAGTCATTACTTGCCAACTCCCGCCTATCTTCTTGACAAAAAGTATCAAGTAAAGCTATGGCCATCCCCGCATTCTCTATCTGGTGCAAACCAAGCAGACCTGTTTGAAAGCTCCCTTGTCTGACAGAACTGGTATAATCAAAGATTTCGCCTGTCACCACACTCTTTTGGTGACTGACCTGATAATCTTTTCCATAGGTAAGTCTAGGCGCATTTTTAGCTTCTGCAATAGAGTCTATCACAGTCAAGGCTTCAGGAACAATATGACCTGTCACTAATGGAATGCCTTGTTTGATAATACCAGCCTTCTGCTCTGCTATGGCTTCCAAGGTGTCACCAAGTAGGGCTACATGATCCAGTCCAATGGTCGTAATTCCTGTTAAAATTGGCTGGCAGACATTAGTACTATCCAAAAGACCACCCATGCCGACTTCCATGATAGCCACATCTACTTGTTCTGAGGCAAAGTAATCATAGGCTAGAGCTGTGATAATCTCAAACTCGGTTGTTCCCTGCAAATTGTCAGCAGATTCTCTCTCAAGCAAAGACTGATAGTCTGCCATGAGAGCTTCTAGTTTCGCTTCAGGAATGGATTCCCCATTAATGCTAATCTGGTCTGTATAATGAATGAGATAGGGCGAGCTGAACACCCCAACTCTCAGGTCTAGCCCTTCCAGCATCTTTTTCAAAAAAGCAATGGTCGACCCCTTGCCATTGGTCCCCCCGATATGGATGACCTTAAGTTTGAGATGGGGATTGCCTCGCAGAGCTAGGAGTTCCACCATTCGCTCCAAACCAAAATGCGGTTGGTCCGTCCGGTAGTGGGCAATCCACTGATTGTTTTGAATTTCGTTCATCTTACTTATATTGTTTTAAATCTAGATTTTCTGCATCATCGGCCAAACGGATAGCAGAGGCAATTTCAACTGCCATCCTGTGACTGGCAACATCATGCACGCGCACCACTTCTACACCCTGTCTCGCAGCGATAGTCGTTACATGAGCCGAAGCGGTGTCCCGATTTCGGAAACCGACTTCCGTCTCAGGATTGACTTCAAAGCCATTTTCTTCTAGGATATTGATGACAAATCGCTTACGCGAAACTCCAAGAAAAATCGGATAGCCTTGCTGGTGTAGTTTATCTAGATCCCGTAGAAGGAGTAGATTTTCCTTCTTGGTCAGACCAAAGCCAATCCCTGGATCCAGCAGAATATTTTCTCTTGCAATTCCAGCTTGGTTCGCTCTCGCTAGAGCATGTTCAAAGAAAGCCTCCATCAAGTTTTCGATTGGCACTTTTTCAAAGTCAGCTAACTCTTCTTCTGTAAAAGCTTGTCTAAAACCAAAATGAGGAAATATGAGTGAACTAGGGTGCTGAGGACGAACCATAACTGGATTAAACATGATAACCACTTTTGCTCCAGCCTTCGCAACCACATTCGCCATTTTCTCATCTCCCATGAGACCCGTGATGTCATTTACCAGATTGGCACCAGCAGCCAAGGCGGCCTCTGCCACCTGACTTTTCCAAGTATCGATAGAAATGAGGACATCACTTTCCTCACGGATAGCTTTAATCACTGGAACAACACGCTGGATTTCCTCTTCTATCTCAACATAGCTACTGCCCGGCCGAGTCGATTCTCCACCGATATCTAGCATGCTCGCTCCTTCTGCTATCAATTTACGAGCCTGCTGGAGTGCCTGCTCAAGAGCAAAAAACTGCCCACCATCCGAAAAAGAATCTGGGGTTACGTTGATAATTCCGCAAATAGCTGTCTTTGCATGATTAGCTTTACTTGACATATCGGTCACTCCCTCAAGGTTTTTCACCATATTATCTTTCTATTTTACCATAAAAAGAAAAAGATGAACACGCTAGTGTTCATCTTTTCCAAGCGGGCCAATGGTTTAGAATGATAGACCTAGATTTCTACTAATCAATACCAATAAGGCCAACAAACAAAATGCAATACCATTGAGAATCATATGAAGCAAAATGGACATCTCCAAACGCTCAGTCTTATAGGCTGTCCAAGTCAAAACCGTTGACATTCCTCCATAAATAATTACAGAAGGTAAATTGGTTGGCATATGGAGCAAGGCAAAGACGATTGCACCAACAACAAAACCTAGTTTTTCTTTTCCACGGAAGATCTTTTTAGGAATAATTCCACGACACAAAATTTCTTCACAAATCGGCGCAATCAAGACTAGTAGGAAGAAAGTTGAAATCAAGGAACTATTCTGAACCAAACCATTCAGTATTGATTGGTTATTGGTTGTTGCCTCATTTGTTAGTCGAAGCAGGAGTGAACCCAAGAGATTTGTCGCAAAAATCACCAGATAACTCAGTACCAAGCGAGCCAAGTCTTTTGCCTTAAAAAAGGATAGATTAAAAGTAGCAAGTTGTGTTTTTCGTGCACCAATAATAAATACAATCAAAACGACTATGGATAGGGCACCAACTAAGAGCCCTGACTGTAAAATCGGAAACTGTTTGTTTGCTAAAAACAAAGCAAGTCCTATGGGAAATTGAGATAGAACAAAAGCTACCAAAAGGATGAGCACCCATTTCCCTCTGTTCAAAACCTCTTGCCAAATCGTCTTATCTTTCATGATGTACCTCCTTATAATTAAAAAGGGGAGACTCCCCTTTTTCTATTATACCATTTATAGCGCCATACTGATATAGTTAAGGATAAACAAGGCATCCAAAATCCAAATCATCACGTGCACATCCTTGGCTTGACCTTTGACAACTTTTGTCAAGGTATATGTCAAGAAACCAACAGCAATCCCTTGTGTGATAGAGTAGCTGAATCCCATAAAGATAGATGTGAAGAAGGCAGGAACCGCTTCAGCCATATCATCCCAAGGGATATTTTTCAAGTTAGAAAGCATCATGATTCCGACGATGATCAAAATTGGTGCTGTTGCAGCTGTCGGAACAATCGCTAGAAGTGGGCTAAAGAAGCTAGATAGAGCAAAACAGATCGCAACCACTAGGGCTGTCAACCCAGTACGTCCACCAGCACCGATACCCGCCGCAGACTCAACATAGGTTGTAACGTTTGATGTACCTGCAATGGCACCTACTGAAGTTGCCACCAAGTCAGAGTAAAGAGCCTTGTCCAATTTAACTGACTCATGGTTTTCCCCACTTGTCGCAACGATACCAACTTTTTCACCAGTACCGATAAGAGTACCGATTGTATCAAAAATATCCGTTAGTGAGAAGGCAAGAATAGCCATCAAGGTTTCTGGTAAACGCGAAGTGTTTGAAATCAAAGATCCTAAACCTTCTGAACCAAGAGCAGCACCAAACAAAGTTCCTAAATCATTAACCGCTGATGAAAGATTATTGCTAGCAAAGTCGATCCCTGACAATTTGACAACACCAACAGCAATAGCAAGGACAGTCGTTGTTAAAATAGAAAGAATAATTCCACCCTTGATGCCTTTAACAACAAAGAAGATGGTAATAGCCAGACCTGCAAGAGCCACCAATACGGCTGGAGTATTGAAGTCTACCAAGCCTGGAACAGCTGCTGAGTTTGCTGTAAGTGCAGCTTGAGCCTTGTCCGCTCCTTCACCTGCTACAGTATAAGTACCTGGATCGATTGAGAATTTCAAGAGACCAGCATTCTTAATCCCAACATAGGCAAGGAAAACACCAATACCAGCCGAAATAGCTGAACGAAGTGTTGTGGGAATAGATTCGATGATCATTTTACGAACATTTGTCAAGGTAATAATCAGTGAAATAATTCCACAAATGAAGACCATACCAAGAGCTTCTTTCCAAGTATAGCCCATCCCAAATACAACTGTAAATGTAAAGAAGGCATTCAATCCCATACCTGGTGCTTGTGCGTAGGGCAAATTAGCATAGAAAGCCATCATCAAGGTACCGACTACAGAACCGATAATCGTTGCCAAGAACACACCTTGAACAGGCATACCCGTTTGGGAAAGCATTTGAGGGTTTACAAAGAGAATATAACTCATTGCAAAGAATGTTGTTAAACCAGCAAGCACCTCTGTACGAACATCTGTCCCGTGCTCTTTTAGTTTAAATAGTTTGTCCATCTTTAATCTCCTTTTGTTTTTTACGAACAATATTAGTATTATATCATTTATCATTCACCTTTTCAATATGTTTGTTTGATTTGTTTAATAAATCAAAGCAACTGTAGTTTTTGTTCTTATCTGCTTTTCTTCCTTCTTTTTGATATAATAGAAGACATCTTATCTGGAAACGACTAGGAAGGTTTATATGACTAAAAAAATTATCGCAGTCGATTTGGACGGAACCCTGCTGAATAGTGAAAGCAAGCTCTCCGATTTCACCAAAGAGACAATCAAAAAAATTTCAGAAAAAGGACACCATGTTATCATCACGACGGGACGTCCGTATCGTATGGCAAAAGATTTCTACCGTGAGCTAGAATTGCATACTCCCATGATTAACTTTAATGGTTCTCTTACCCATCTACCAGGACAGGCTTGGGAGCATGAAAAGTGCTTGACCTTGGACAAAAAATACCTCCTAGACATGGTCAAGCGCACGGAGGACATCCAGGCTGATTTTATTGCAGGAGAATATCGAAAAAAATTCTATATCACGACTCCGAATGAAGAAATTGCGGATCCTAAACTATTTGGCGTAGAGAACTTCCGGCCGGAAAATCAATTCAAACCTGAACGAGTAACCAAAGATCCCAACTGCATCCTTTTGCAAACAAGGGCTGAAGACAAATACGCTTTAGCGGACGAAATGAATCGTTTTTATCAGCACCAACTAGCTATCAATACCTGGGGCGGTCCCCTCAACATCCTCGAGTGTACTCCCAAAGGTGTAAACAAGGCATTTGCTCTAGAGTACTTGCTCAATGTGATGAATCGTGATAAAAAAGACTTAATCGCCTTTGGTGATGAGCATAATGACACTGAAATGTTGGCATTTGCAGGCAAGGGATATGCTATGAAAAACGCCAATCCTGCTCTTCTTCCATATGCAGACGAACAACTTCCTCTGACCAACGAAGAAGATGGAGTTGCCCACGCTTTACAAAATTTATTCCTATAAAAGGGAAGATTGCACGGTCGCAATCTTTCCTTTTTGTTTTCATTCCATTTTCACAAAAGCGGCTCATTTTCTGTATTTTTATATTAAATTTTCTATTACCATTTTCATTTATCTCTCAAAAGCATTTATATATTAATATTTTTAAAAAGTCATTCTATGAAAACTTTTACATCTTTTTAGAAAAAGTAGTTGATTTTTATATGAAAACGGTTTATACTTAAGGTTAGGCTTAAAGTTTTCTTAAACATACAGTCAAACATTTTATAAGGAGGAATGACAATAATGAGTATCGGAATCATTATTGCGAGCCACGGCGAATTTGCTGCGGGTATTCATCAGTCAGGATCTATGATCTTTGGTGAACAAGAAAAGGTTCAAGTTGTAACCTTTATGCCAAATGAAGGTCCAGATGACCTTTACGCTAAATTCAACAACGCTGTGGCTGCATTTGACGCAGAAGATGAGGTTCTAGTATTGGCTGACCTTTGGAGTGGATCTCCATTCAACCAAGCTAGCCGCGTAATGGGAGAAAATCCAGAACGTAAGTTTGCCATCATCACAGGACTGAACTTGCCGATGTTGATCCAAGCCTACACAGAGCGCCTTATGGACGCGAATGCAGGTGTGGATAAAGTCGCTGCGAATATCATTAAAGAAGCCAAAGATGGCATCAAGGCTCTTCCAGAAGAGCTTAACCCAGTTGAGGAAGTTGCAACTGCTGCAGCTGCTCCAGTTTCACAAGCTGCTATTCCAGAAGGAACAGTTATCGGTGACGGTAAACTGAAAATCAACCTTGCTCGTCTAGACACTCGTCTCCTTCACGGTCAGGTTGCCACTGCTTGGACTCCAGATTCAAAAGCAGATCGTATCATCGTTGCTTCAGACAACGTTGCAAACGACGAGTTGCGTAAAGAATTGATCAAACAAGCAGCTCCTAATGGAGTAAAAGCCAACGTTGTCCCAATCCAGAAATTGATCGACGTTGCAAAAGACCCACGTTTCGGAGAAACTCATGCCCTTATCTTGTTTGAAACTCCACAAGATGCACTTCGTGCTATCGAAGGTGGCGTGCCAATCAAGACCCTTAACGTTGGTTCTATGGCTCACTCAACAGGTAAAACAATGATTAACAACGTTTTGTCTATGGACAAAGAAGACGTTGCAACCTTTGAAAAATTGCGTGACCTCGGTGTTGAATTTGACGTACGTAAAGTACCAAACGACACGAAAAAAGATTTGTTTGACTTGATTAAGAAAGCAAATGTTCAATAATGTTAATCTGTTTCGATCATTTTTGAAAACAGGATTAAATACTTTATTAAAACTAAATAGAAAAGGAATAAAACCATGTCAGATATTTCAATCATTTCTGCTATCTTGGTTGTAGTTGTTGCCTTCCTTGCAGGTCTTGAAGGTATCCTCGACCAATTCCAATTCCATCAACCAATCGTCGCATGTACCCTTATCGGACTTGCAACTGGTAACCTCGAAGCAGGTGTTATGCTTGGTGGATCTCTTCAAATGATCGCCCTTGGTTGGGCAAACATCGGAGCTGCCGTAGCTCCTGACGCTGCTCTTGCATCTGTTGCCGCAGCGATTATCTTGATCAAAGGTGGTAACTTTACTACTGAAGGTATCGCCGTCGCAACAGCAACAGCTATCCCTCTTGCCGTAGCTGGACTTTTCTTGACTATGATTGTTCGTACAATCTCAGTTGGTTTGGTTCACACTGCAGATGCTGCCGCTAAAGAAGGAAATATTGCAGCTGTTGAACGTGCTCACTTTATCGCACTTCTTCTTCAAGGTCTTCGTATTGCAATCCCTGCAGCCTTCCTTATCGCTATCCCAGCTTCTGCCGTTCAAGATGCTCTTAAATTGATGCCAGAATGGTTGAATGGTGGTATGGCTGTCGGTGGTGCTATGGTCGTTGCCGTTGGTTACGCTATGGTTATCAACATGATGGCAACTCGTGAAGTATGGCCATTCTTCGCAATCGGTTTTGCTCTTGCAGCAATCTCTCAATTGACTTTGATTGCCCTTGGTGTCATCGGTGTTGCCCTTGCCTTCATCTACCTTAACCTTACAAAACAAGGTGGAAACGGTGGCGGCGGAGCTGCAACTTCTAACGACCCAATCGGTGATATCCTAGAAGACTACTAGAAAGGGGAACAATCATGGCTGAAAAAATTCAATTATCAAAATCAGATCGTCAAAAAGTTTGGTGGCGTTCACAATTCCTTCAAGGTTCTTGGAACTACGAACGTATGCAAAACTTGGGTTGGGCTTACTCATTGATCCCAGCTATCAAAAAATTGTACACTAAAAAAGAAGACCAAGCGGCTGCTCTTGAGCGCCACCTTGAATTCTTCAACACTCACCCATACGTCGCTGCTCCAATCATGGGGGTTACTCTTGCACTTGAAGAAGAGCGCGCTAACGGTGTTGAAATCGACGACGCGGCTATCCAAGGGGTTAAAATCGGTATGATGGGACCTCTTGCTGGTATCGGTGACCCAGTATTCTGGTTTACAGTTCGTCCTATCCTTGGAGCTCTTGGTGCATCACTTGCTGCATCTGGTAACCTTGTTGGTCCACTTCTCTTCTTCTTCGGATGGAATGCTATCCGTATGGCCTTCCTATGGTACACACAAGAGTTCGGTTACAAAGCTGGATCTGAGATCACTAAAGACATGTCTGGTGGTATCTTGAAAGACATCACTAAAGGTGCTTCTATCCTTGGTATGTTCATCCTTGCCGTTCTTGTACAACGTTGGGTATCCATCAACTTCACTATCAACCTTCCAGGCAAACAATTGTCAGAAGGTGCCTACATCAACTTCCCAGAAGGTCCTGTTACAGGAGCTGAGTTGAAGGGCATTCTTGGTCAAGCGCTTAGTGGTATGAGCCTAGATAGAGTTCAACCACAAACGCTTCAAGGTCAGTTGGACTCATTGATTCCAGGATTGATGGGACTTCTCCTTACTTTCCTCTGCATGTGGTTGCTTAAGAAAAAAGTATCACCAATCGCAATCATCCTTGCTCTCTTTGCAGTAGGTATTGCAGCTCGTTTCTTCGGTATCATGTAATCCAAGCAATTGAGAATATAGATAAAAAAGAATCAGGATTAAACCTGATTCTTTTTGTGTATCAACTTTTTCTTCTAGTCAGATAATGCAAGCCTCCAATCACCACTGCTAGGATGGCTACATAGACGACTTGGGTGGTTTCTAAAGGCACATACGCTCCTTGCAGTATAAAGGTATTGACAAGCACTCCAACAAGGGCTGCAAGGCTCAAAAGTATGAGCAAGACTAGTTTGTATCGATTAAATGGCAGGCTGACCTTGGCAACCAGACACAGACCATTGATCAGGGCAAGGAGGAAGCAAATAAATTTGACCTGACCAGGGACAGTGATAAAGAAGTTCGTCAAGAGTACACTAGCGACTAGAATGCCACCACCAATCGCAGCATTGGTCAAAATATCTCGCATAAAATGTGTGCTGACCTTTTCTTTATTGGACTCAAAAGTTAGGAAGAAAGATGGAATCCCAATCGTAATGGCTGAAATGATTGTAAACTGAATGGGGATAAAGGCAAATTCCAAACCAAAGATCACACTCAAAATGGCAAAAACGATGGAGAAGAAGGTCTTTGTTAGAAAAAGAGAGGCTACCTTTTGGATGTTGTTGATGACACGGCGTCCTTCCATCAAGATATCATAAAATACTGCAAAGTCATCTGTGAGAAAAACAATATTGGATACACTTTTGGCTGCGCTAGTAGCACCATTCATAGCAAAACTGATGTCTGCTTTTTTGAGAGCTAGAACATCGTTGACTCCATCACCGCTCATGGCAACTGTTTTACCAGCATTTTGCAAAATAGATACCATCTTTTGCTTCTGTTCAGGTGTCACCCGACCAAAGATATCGTGTTCCAAGACCACTCTTTCAAAGTCATCATCGCTCACCTTGGTCATGTCAATCGCCCGCGCTTCTTCCTTAAAACCTGCCTTACGAGCCACCCCATATACAGCCACATGATTATCACCACTGATAATCTTCACTTCAACACCTTGAGATTCGAAATAGTCAAAGGTTTCCTTGGTATTATCCTTGATTTCATCTGACAGAACGACGTGGCCTAGTAGTTCCATATTAGCTGGAGCCGTAATCTGGTCCTTGCTATAAGCAAGGGACAAAATTCGAAAACCTTGCTGTTTCAGATGCTCATAGTAGGCATCCATCGGCTGGGTAAAGCCTAGAAACTCATAAGCACCGAAAAAGTAAGTCCCACCATCTTTTACTTGGACAAAGGAATACTTGTTTTTGCTTGAAAAGGCACCAACTTCTTGAACTTCCCACTTTTTCTCACAGGTTAAGTAAGTCTTCAGAGCTCGCGATGTCGCATTTTCATCCTCAAAATAAGCCAGATAAGAAGATAGTTTCTCTACTAAATTAGCATCCATTTCTTGAACCTTCATATTACCAGTCGTGATGGTTCCTGTCTTATCAAAACAGAGAACATCTACACGTGCCAAGGTCTCTACACAGTATAGCTCCTGTACCAGAACCTTCTTTTTAGCCAGCTTCATAGCTGCTACTGCTAGGGACACACTAACTAGGAGAATCAAGCCCTCTGGAATCATGCCGACCAAGGCACCTGAACTTCCCAAGACGATCTCAACATAAGACCGTCCTAGACTAAAACCTCTGACATAGAGCAGAATGGCAACTGGCACCAGCAAGATGGAGACGATTTTTAAAATCTTATCCATGTAATCGCGCAGTTGAGAAGGGTATTTTTTGAATTCCTTGCTGGATTTTGCGAGTTTGTTAATATAGCTATCTGGACCCACAGCCGTTGCCATAACCAGACAAGTACCGCTGACGACATTGCTTCCGCTCATCAGCTGGTCACCAACTGTTTTAAAGATCGAATCACTCTCACCCGTCAGCAAGGACTCATCAACTTCAATATTTCCTTCAAGCACTTCTGCATCGACAGGTACCTGATCTCCCAGATTGAGATGCAGGTACTCGCCTAGAACGATGTCCTCTGGAGCAACCTCAATCGTTTGACCATCTCGGTTGACTCTGTACTTACTTTTACCAAGCAAACTCAGCTTTTCTAAGGCATTTTTTGAACGCACTTCTTGGAAAATCCCAATGGCTGTATTGATAGCAATCACACCTAAAAAGAGCATATTTTCAAATCGCAAGGTTGTGGCTACCAGAACTGCCAGAGCCAAGTTCATAGCATTAAAAAAGGTAAAGATATTTGAAACGACGATTTCCTTGGTTGTTTTATAGGGTTTAATGTCGCTGATATTTCGTTGACGATCCTTGATGTCTTGACTGCTTAAATACTTCATTTCTACTCCGATATCCTTTTGTACTACTATAGTAACACATATCTTTTTCTCTGTCACTTAAATACTCAAAATAAGAAGAACTCCCTTGGCAAGCATCATCTATCCCCACTTTAAGAAGGACTTAAAAAAGAAGCTAGGATTTCCCTAACCTCTTTTCTTTATGCTTTATTCTGCCAAGGCTCCCATTGGATCCCATGGTGCAAGTACGATTGGTTCTGCTTCATAAGCAGCTTGTTCTTCTGCTGTCAGCAATTCCTTACGGACAACGATTTGATAGGTGTATTCATCCATCCAAGCGTCTGAGGCGACGAAGTAACCATCTGTACCGACCTTGTCTCCCCATGAGTTTTCAACCTTCCACTTAGTTGACTTGCCATTTTCATCCAAATCAACACCTGTCAAGACCATAGCGTGGGTCATCAAGCTTTCGCTGTAGTCCAAACGTCCAGCCTTGTCTTGAGTCAGTTGAATATCCATACTTGATTCAAAGTCATAAACATCTGTCGCAAGGATCCCGGCTTTGCGGTTGCTGAGCTGGCCGACATCTGAACCAAACCAAACAGTTTCTCCTGTCTGCATTTGGGCAATCGCCAATTCTTTCAAGCGCTCCATAGGAACGTTGATGTAGCGAACTGCACGGCTACCAACCACATTTCCCAACATCTCAACTGTGTAAGATTTGCCGTAAGGCTTGTCAGCAGTTGGAGCATTGATAACAGAAACATAGTCTTCTAGAGGAAGATTGACATATTTCTTGTAAAATTCCTGTGGTGTGATTCCTTTTTCACTTTGGTAGTTATCATCCTTATCGCGATAAGCAAAGTCAAATTTACGTGGTGGAAGCCCTAGTGACATAGCAAGGAAGTTAAAGATTTCTTGCAAGAGGTCTTCTTTCTTAGCTTGAACAGTCGCTTGGTCTGCACCAGCAGCAAGCAAGTCACGCAAGATTTGAGCATCTTGGCGAAGCAATTTGTTGAGGATTGCATTTAGCTCACGGCTACTGCTAGATGAAACTGACTCAGGATAAACTGACTTAGGCACAACACCGTATTTCTCAAAGAGAGAAACGACCATATCCCATTGACCACCGTCTTGTTGTGGAGTTTGGAGTAGGAAGCTAACCTTGCGGCTCGTCAATTCTTGGTCTGCAGTCGCAATCACTTGCTCCAAGAACCAGTTGGATTTCTCGTACTTGTCCCAGAAGAATGTGTGGGCTTGTGACAACTCAAAGTTCTCCAGTTTGTATTGAGAGATGAGTTTGTGGCGGAAGGTGTTGAGAGCTGCAAACATCCAGCAACGACCAGACGCTTTCTGGTTGGTTACCTTGTCCTTGGTCAAATCCAATGAGAAAACAGGTGCATTGTCGACATGGCTTTGGCGACGCTCTAGGGCTGCAAAAATTCCGTTGTGACTGGCAGCATTTTCGATTGCTTGGTATTTGACATTTGCTTCATAGTTGGCAAATAGTTTATCTGTAAATGATTCTTGAATCGCGTTCATAGATTCCTCCTTTTATTCTACTGTCTATTATAACTCTTTTCACAAAGGAAGCAACTGAAAAACGAAAAAGGCAAGGACATTCTCCTCACCTTTTCTAACATAAACCCAATTAAGCAATACTAGCAAGGAGATTTTCTAACTCCTCCTTGGTCAAACGACGCCATTCTCCTCGTTCTAAGTTCTCATCCAAAACTAAAGTTCCCATCGTCAAACGTTGTAGGTTCACCACTTCCTTGCCACAGTAGGCCACCATTCGTTTGACTTGATGAAACTTCCCTTCAGCAATGGTCACACGAACCAGACTTTGATTTTTTTCTGGATCTACTGATACAAGCTCCAGTTTAGCTGGCTGGCAGGTAAAGTCCTTGAGCGGAATCCCCTTAGCAAATGTCTCCACGTCTTCTTGGCTCATGATTCCCTCGACTTGAGCCAAATAGGTCTTATCCACATGACGTTTTGGTGAAAGAAGAGCATAGGCCAGCTTGCCGTCATTAGTCAAGAGCAGGAGACCATGGGTATCAATGTCCAAGCGCCCCACTGGAAAGACTTCCTTGGCGCGAGCAATATCATCCAACAAGTCCAACACTGTTCTGTGTTTAGAATCCTCAGTCGCTGAAATGACTCCTTGGGGCTTGTTCATCATGTAGTAAACAAACTCCTCGTACTCTAGCACTTGACCGTCAAAACGAATTTGGTCTCTTTCTTCGTCAATCTGCAGTTTAGCTGATTTTTCTTTCTTGCCATTGACCGTCACGCGTCCAGCCTTGAGCAAGTTTTTGACCTCTGTCCGACTTCCCACAGCGCAGGCAACTAAAAATTTATCTAATCTCATAGAACTATTATATCATACTCAAAAGGAGGCTAGTCCAAGTGACCAACCTCCTTTTTTCTAATTTTTCAAGAAACTAACTTCCTCGTCTCCAGAAAATAGCTAAGACAATCATAGCTCCTAAAATAGCTGGGATAATGGCCGTTCCTGCTATAATTGGACCCCAAGTTCCAAAGAGCAGGTGGCCCAGAAAGGCACCAATCCAGCCGAGAAACATTTTCCCAAAACATCCCATGCTCTCTCCACGATTGGTCAAAGCACCTGCCAAGAGTCCCACTAGGAGACCAACAAACATACTTCCAAGCATAACTTCTCCTTAAATTGCCCAGTCTCCATTACGGAAGAGTGGTACACGTGTGCCATCCTCACGGATACCATCGATATCCATTTGGCTAGAACCAATCATAAAGTCAACGTGAACATCTGAACGGTTCAGTCCAGCAGCTTCAAGTTCTTCTTCGCTCATCTCTGCACCACCAACAACACTAGTCGCATAGGCAGCACCAATAGCCAAGTGGTTGGACGCATTTTCATCGAAAAGGGTGTTAAAGAAGGTAATACCTGATTGAGAAATTGGACTTGGATCTGGTACCAGGGCACATTCACCCAAGGCACGCGCACCCGCATTTTCAAAGACAAGGTCTTTCATGACCTGATCACCCTTCTCAGCAGCGATGTCTACGATTTGTCCGTCTTTAAAGGTCACCTTAATCCCTTCGATGATATTTCCGTTATAGCTAAGTGGTTTTGTAGAGGTTACATAGCCATCTGCACGACGGAAGTCAGGAGCCGTAAAGACTTCTTCTGTTGGCATATTTGGCAAGAAACCTTCTCCCTGTGCATTGATAGCACCAGCTGATTCCCAAACGTGGTTTTTTGGCAAACCAAGTGTCAAATCTGTCCCTGGCGCTGTGTAGTGAAGGCCTGAGAATTGCTCTTTATTGAGCATTTCCGCCTTGCTCTTAAGGATTGCTGCATGTTCTTCCCAAGCCTTAACAGGATCTTCTTCGTAGACACGGCAAGTTTTGAAGATTTGATCCCAAAGGAGGTCCACTGCTTCTTCATCGCTCGCAGCATTTGGAAAGACCTTCTTAGCCCACTCAAGCCCTGCTGCAGCTGCTACAGTCCAGCTAACCTTGTTGGATTGCGTTGCGATACGCATTGACTTCATGGCAAGTCCCATAGCTTTGGCAGAAGCTGAAAGCTTGTCAGCGTCTACTCCGTTCAAGGCACCTGGATCAGATGAGCGAACTCCAAGACGGCTAGCCTTGTTCTCCAAGAGATAGTTCATCTCAGCAATCTTGTATTCTGGCACATTGTCCAAACGCTCCATTGGCGCGTGGAGGAATTTCTCGCGATTTACAAAGTCATCTGCCCATTGAACGATAACTTCGTGTGCTCCAAGTGCATAAGCTTCTTTGACGATTAAGTGAGCCAACTCACGTTGCTCCACATCGATAGAGAGAGCCAAAGTGTGACCCGGTTGCACATTCACACCGTTTGCAACCAACAATTTCGCATATTTTTCTAGATTTTCTTTAAAATTTGGTAAAACCATTCTATTCTTCCTTTTCTTTTGTTATTTTTCCTTCAGAGCAGAAAATAATCCTGCTAAAGCAATGGCACCAGACAAGAGCGCTGTCGATAGGATAATTGTTTCATCTGCCAGCTCTAGCTGATAGTCAAAAACCTTTTCAGCTGGTTTATCTTCCGCAAAAATCCTAAGCTTCATAAAGATGTTCTCCATTCTAATTCTTAAAATAACTCATCAAACAAACTCAACTGGTTATCCTCTGGCATATTACCAAGAATCCCCATTTCATCCATCTTTTCAACCAAGGTTGATGAAAGTCCACCACGCTTGCGCAGTTCTGTCTTAGAGAGGAACTCACCCTCTTCACGCGCACGCACCAACTGCTTAGCAACGTTCTCTCCCAGACCATCCATTGCTACAAATGGTGGGATGAGGGTATCTCCATCAATGATGAATTCAGTCGCATCACTACGGTATAGATCTAACTTGCCAAACTTAAAGCCACGTTCCCACATTTCATTGACAATCTCAAGAGTTGTATAGAGGTCAATTTCCACATTAGAGGCTTCATTATTCTTCCTTTTTTCAGCGATTTCTTCCATTCTACGCTTAATGGCATCCAAGCCCGCACCCATGGTCTTGATATCAAAGGCCTTGGCGCGGATAGAGAAGTAAGCACAGTAATAATAAATCGGATGGTGAACCTTGAAGTAGGCTACACGCAAGGCCATCATAACGTAGGCTGCCGCATGGGCCTTAGGGAACATATACTTGATTTTCCCACAGGACTCGATATACCACTCTGGCACCTTATTGGCCTTCATGGCTTCGATATAGCCATTTCTCTCCTCTTCGGAGATCTTCAACCACAAGCCCTTACGTACCCGTTCCATGATGGTAAAGGCCATCTTAGGTTCAAGACCCGCATGCATGAGGTAAACCATGATGTCGTCCCGACAACCGATAACGGTTGATAGGTCCGCAATTCCTTGCTTGATCAAATCCTGAGCATTTCCCAACCACACATCGGTACCGTGGGATAGACCTGATAGCTGAAGCAACTCTGCAAAAGTCGTCGGATGCGTCTCGTCTACCATCCCACGTACAAAGTTGGTTCCAAACTCTGGAATCCCCAGCATACCCGTCGGCGTACCGATTTGCTCAGGCGTCACACCTAGCACATCAGTTCCAGAAAAGAGGGCCATGACACCTTCATCATCCATAGGAATTTCATTAGGGTCAATCCCAGACAAGTCCTGTAATTTCCGAATCATGGTCGGATCATCATGTCCCAGCACATCGAGTTTGAGGACATTCTCATCGATATCGTGGAAGTTAAAGTGAGTCGTCTGCCATTCAGCCGTCACGTCATCCGCTGGATACTGAACAGGCGTAAAGTCGTAAACATCCATGTAGTTAGGAATAACAACAATTCCCCCCGGGTGTTGTCCCGTTGTGCGCTTGACACCGGCAGCACCTTGGGCAAGACGTTCCACCTCTGCATCACGATAAAACTTCCCATAGTCTCTCTCATAGCCCTTTACAAATCCATAGGCAGTCTTAGCAGCTACCGTACCAACCGTTCCTGCACGGAAGGCATATTCCTCACCAAAAATATCACGCACATCCAAATGGGCGCTAGGCTGGTCTTCTCCCGAGAAGTTCAAGTCAATATCGGGAACCTTGTCCCCATCAAAACCAAGGAAGGTCTCGAAAGGAATATCCTGTCCATTTTTGCTGAGTTTGTGACCACACTTTGGACAATCCTTATTGGGCATATCAAACCCTGAACCGTAAGAACCATCCGTGATAAACTCACTATACTGACACTGACCACAGACATAGTGAGGAGAGAGAGGGTTAACCTCCGTAATCCCAATCATAGTCGCAACAAAACTGGAACCGACAGATCCACGAGAACCCACCAAGTAGCCCCGTTCGTTGGAACGTTGCACCAGCATCTGCGATGCCAGATAAATCACGGCAAATCCATTCCCCAGAATGGAAGTTAATTCTTTTTCAATCCGCAAATCAACGATATCTGGCAGCGGATTGCCATAAATCTCAAAAGCTTTCTTATAGGTCAGCTCGGCGACAGTTTCTTCCGCCTTGTCGATGAAAGGCGTGTACAAGTCACCCTTAACAACCTCAACAGGTTCAAAGATATCTGCCAAGGCATTGGTGTTTTCAATGACTAATTTGCGTGCTAAATCTTCTCCCAAGAAAGCAAATTCATCCAACATTTCATTGGTCGTTCTAAAATGAGCCTTCGGTAGCGGTGCTGGTTGGGCATGTTCACCGTGACCAATGGTCCGGTTAATCATAGCCCCCTGACCCAAACTACGGACAATAATTTCACGGTAAATCTCTTCTTCCGGTTCAATATAGTGGACATTTCCCGTAGCTAGAACAGGCTTGTCAAGACGGTCCCCAACCTCTATCAAACTCTTGATAATAGTCTGGAGTTCCTTGGCAATCAAGGGAGCATAGATAGCTGGTGGCATGACCTCGATAAAGTCATAATACTTGGCCACTTCAACCGCCGCGTCCACACCTTGGGAAACGACTGCGTCAAAAACTTCACCTTCCGAGCAAGCCGACCCCAAAATCAAGCCCTCCCGATGGGCGTCTAGAACCGTTCTCGGTATCCGTGGCACCCCTTCAAAATACTTGGTGTTAGACAAAGAAACCAGCTTAAAAATATTTTTTAAACCAACTTGATTCTTGACATAAATGGTCGCATGTTTAATCCGAGCTTTTTTATAAGAATCTGGACTGATTAGATCAATATTGAGTCTAGCCAGATCGGTCACACCATGTTTTTCTGCTACTTCTTTGATAAAGATGAAAAGCAGACGACCAGTAGCTTCCGCATCGTAATTAGCCATGTGGTGGTGTTCAAGTGCTACACCAAAACGCTTAGTCAAAGGTCCCAAACCATGGCGTTTATACTCAGGATAGAGATTTCTAGCAAACTCCAGCGTATCGATAACTGGCTGGCTAATCTTAGGCAAACCATGACGCTCATAGTTGGCATTCATAAAGCCAACGTCAAAGGTAGCATTGTGAGCAACTAAAACTGTATCCTTGCAAAACTCTTGGAATTCTTGTAAAACTTGTTCCAGTGGTTTGGCATTTTTAACATGATCATCTGTAATACCTGTTAACTCAGTAGTAAAGGCTGACAAGGGATGCCCGGGATTGATAAATTCATCAAATTCGGCAATAACATTTCCCTTATACATCTTAGAAGCCGCAACCTGAATCAGGTCATTATAGATAGCTGAAAGTCCCGTCGTTTCAACGTCAAAGACCACGTAGGTCGCTTCTGACAAGTCCATCTCCACTTCGTTATAAACGATTGGAACACGGTCCTCCACAATATTGGCTTCCATTCCATAGATCAGCTGGATTCCAGCTTTCTTGGCCGCCTTATAGCCGTGTGGGAAAGATTGAACATTTCCATGGTCCGTGATGGCAACCGCCTTGTGTCCCCACTTAGCAGCTGTCTCAACGATCTCCTCTACCTCTGGTAGAGCATCCATAGTCGACATATTTGTATGAGCATGAAACTCAACCCGACGCTCACCTTCTGGCATCAAATCCTTCCGCTCATAGTGAACAACTTCCTGCACATCCTGCACGTTCATGGTCAAATCACGTGTGAAGTTATTCATCTCCACATTCCCACGAACTCGGAGCCAAGAATTCTTCTTAATGATGTCAAACTTCTGAGCTTCTTCTTCATTCTTAACCCATTTTTGCATTGAAAAACTTGAAGTGTAGTCTGTCATTTTAAAGTTGATCAAAACGCGACCAGTTCTGGTCACCTTATGCTCCACATCAAAAACGACCCCTTCAAAGACCAGGCGATTTTCCTCAGTCGTCACGTCGATCATCTGGGTGACTTCAGCCTTATCTAGTTTAGGCTTGGCCGCAGCCTTTTTAGCGTGAAAATCAAAGGCTGGCTTCTCTTCTACTGGAGGAGGAGCCATTTGTTCCAGTTGCTCCATAGCCCGGAGCGCTTCCTCATTGGCAGCTTGAACAATCTGTTCATTCTCCGTATGGAAGGCTTTCTCCTGCTCTTGTGTAAGAGCATCATTCTTTTCTATTTGGCATACAAAAGCTGGAAAACCAAACTTTTCGAGTTGCTTTGCCAAATTAGGAAGATGATTCTTCTTAAAGTGCTCCTTATCAATCGCCTCTGAACCTTCAATAATGAGTTGATTTCCCTCCGCACGAACGTTTAAATTCTGGTAAAGAGATTTAAACCCCTGACTTGCACATGGACCTTCAGAAAAAGCCTCTCTATAGTAGGCCTGCAAGAGTTCATTAGAGAATTCTTGAGAAAGAGCCTTGATTTCGAAAACAGCTCGGTTTCCTGTCTTAGAAAATTCTTCACCAAGCCCTTTCTTTAACTCTAAAAAGATTTCAATCGGTAAAATATTAGAAAATACAAAATGAAATTCCCAAATCTTACTAATTTTATGAACCACAACACGCTCAATTCTGGCATCAACAAGAGCAGGATTCTGTCTCAATTGTTCAGAGATTCCTAGTTGATTCATTAAAATTTCAAACTTACTTGACATTCATTTTCCTCACATTATTCTCTTACTATTTTACCATAATTAAAGAAAATATATGACTAGTACCATTCCTTAAGCACTGCCAGTTTATACAAATTTGTTCCGTAAACAAAAAAGAAGACTCTCAGAATCTCCTTAGTAAATAAAAAAAGATACCCTTAAGTATCCTCGTAATCAATCGGGAAGACAGGATTCGAACCTGCGACACCTTGGTCCCAAACCAAGTACTCTACCAAGCTGAGCTACTTCCCGCGTTAAATAAAAAAATGCACCCTAGAGGAGTCGAACCTCTAACCGCCTGATTCGTAGTCAGGTACTCTATCCAGTTGAGCTAAGGGTGCTCATCATTATATGCCGAGGACCGGAATCGAACCGGTACGATCGTTACCAATCGCAGGATTTTAAGTCCTGTGCGTCTGCCAGTTCCGCCACCCCGGCCTCTCTAAGCGAACGACGGGATTCGAACCCGCGACCCCCACCTTGGCAAGGTGGTGTTCTACCACTGAACTACGTTCGCATCGACCTCTTATTCTATATAAAAAAATGCCGGCTACATGACTTGAACACGCGACCCTCTGATTACAAATCAGATGCTCTACCAACTGAGCTAAGCCGGCTGATTTCTATTATGCGGGTTAAGGGACTTGAACCCCCACGCCGTTAAGCGCCAGATCCTAAATCTGGTGCGTCTGCCAATTCCGCCAAACCCGCAAATATGACCCGTACTGGGCTCGAACCAGTGACCCATTGATTAAAAGTCAATTGCTCTACCAACTGAGCTAACGAGTCTAAAATAACTTCCGTTATCTTAAACGGTCCCGACGGGAATCGAACCCGCGATCTTCGCCGTGACAGGGCGACGTGATAACCGCTACACTACGGGACCTATGGGAGTTAACGGGATCGAACCGCTGACCCTCTGCTTGTAAGGCAGATGCTCTCCCAGCTGAGCTAAACTCCCAAAGGGCGGAGTCTAGCTCAGCCAACGGTAAGAAACTTCGTTTCTCTCATCCGCCGATTGTAATTTCGATTTCCTCTCAATTACAACTAAGCTAAACTCCCTCGAGCTAAGCGACTTCCATATCTCACAGGGGGCAACCCCCAACTACTTCCGGCGTTCTAGGGCTTAACTACTGTGTTCGGCATGGGTACAGGTGTATCTCCTAGGCTATCGTCACTTAACTCTGAGTAATACCTACTCAAAATTGAATATCTATCAAATACCAAAAAAACCTCACACTTCGTATTCTCAGTTACTTTGGATAAGTCCTCGAGCTATTAGTATTAGTCCGCTACATGTGTCGCCACACTTCCACTTCTAACCTATCTACCTGATCATCTCTCAGGGCTCTTACTGATATAAAATCATGGGAAATCTCATCTTGAGGTGGGTTTCACACTTAGATGCTTTCAGCGTTTATCCCTTCCCTACATAGCTACCCAGCGATGCCTTTGGCAAGACAACTGGTACACCAGCGGTAAGTCCACTCTGGTCCTCTCGTACTAGGAGCAGATCCTCTCAAATTTCCTACGCCCGCGACGGATAGGGACCGAACTGTCTCACGACGTTCTGAACCCAGCTCGCGTGCCGCTTTAATGGGCGAACAGCCCAACCCTTGGGACCGACTACAGCCCCAGGATGCGACGAGCCGACATCGAGGTGCCAAACCTCCCCGTCGATGTGAACTCTTGGGGGAGATAAGCCTGTTATCCCCAGGGTAGCTTTTATCCGTTGAGCGATGGCCCTTCCATACGGAACCACCGGATCACTAAGCCCGACTTTCGTCCCTGCTCGAGTTGTAGCTCTCGCAGTCAAGCTCCCTTATACCTTTACACTCTGCGAATGATTTCCAACCATTCTGAGGGAACCTTTGGGCGCCTCCGTTACCTTTTAGGAGGCGACCGCCCCAGTCAAACTGCCCGTCAGACACTGTCTCCGATAGGGATAACCTATCCGGGTTAGAGTGGCCATAACACAAGGGTAGTATCCCAACAACGTCTCCTTCGAAACTGGCGTCCCGATCTCATAGACTCCTACCTATCCTGTACATGTGGTACAGACACTCAATATCAAACTGCAGTAAAGCTCCATGGGGTCTTTCCGTCCTGTCGCGGGTAACCTGCATCTTCACAGGTACTAAAATTTCACCGAGTCTCTCGTTGAGACAGTGCCCAAATCATTACGCCTTTCGTGCGGGTCGGAACTTACCCGACAAGGAATTTCGCTACCTTAGGACCGTTATAGTTACGGCCGCCGTTTACTGGGGCTTCAATTCATACCTTCGGATTACTCCTAAGCACTCCTCTTAACCTTCCAGCACCGGGCAGGCGTCACCCCCTATACATCATCTTACGATTTAGCAGAGAGCTGTGTTTTTGATAAACAGTTGCTTGGGCCTATTCACTGCGGCTGACTTAAAGTCAGCACCCCTTCTCCCGAAGTTACGGGGTCATTTTGCCGAGTTCCTTAACGAGAGTTCTCTCGCTCACCTGAGGCTACTCGCCTCGACTACCTGTGTCGGTTTGCGGTACGGGTAGAGTATGTTTAAACGCTAGAAGCTTTTCTTGGCAGTGTGACGTCACTAACTTCGCTACTAAACTTCGCTCCCCATCACAGCTCAATGTTATAGATATAAGCATTTGACTCATATCACACCTCACTGCTTAGACAGACACTTCCATTCGTCTGCTTTAGTTAGCCTACTGCGTCCCTCCATCACTACATACTCTAGTACAGGAATATCAACCTGTTGTCCATCGGATACACCTTTCGGTCTCTCCTTAGGTCCCGACTAACCCAGGGCGGACGAGCCTTCCCCTGGAAACCTTAGTCTTACGGTGGACAGGATTCTCACCTGTCTTTCGCTACTCATACCGGCATTCTCACTTCTATGCGTTCCAGCACTCCTCACGGTATACCTTCTTCACACATAGAACGCTCTCCTACCATACCTATAAAGGTATCCACAGCTTCGGTAAATTGTTTTAGCCCCGGTACATTTTCGGCGCAGGGTCACTCGACTAGTGAGCTATTACGCACTCTTTGAATGAATAGCTGCTTCTAAGCTAACATCCTAGTTGTCTGTGCAACCCCACATCCTTTTCCACTTAACAATTATTTTGGGACCTTAGCTGGTGGTCTGGGCTGTTTCCCTTTCGACTACGGATCTTAGCACTCGCAGTCTGACTGCCGACCATAATTCATTGGCATTCGGAGTTTATCTGAGATTGGTAATCCGGGATGGACCCCTCACCCAAACAGTGCTCTACCTCCAAGAATCTTTATGTCGACGCTAGCCCTAAAGCTATTTCGGAGAGAACCAGCTATCTCCAAGTTCGTTTGGAATTTCTCCGCTACCCACAAGTCATCCAAGCACTTTTCAACGTGCCCTGGTTCGGTCCTCCAGTGCGTCTTACCGCACCTTCAACCTGCTCATGGGTAGGTCACATGGTTTCGGGTCTACGACATGATACTAAGGCGCCCTATTCAGACTCGGTTTCCCTGCGGCTCCGTCTCTTCAACTTAACCTCGCATCATATCGTAACTCGCCGGTTCATTCTACAAAAGGCACGCTCTCACCCATTAACGGGCTCGAACTTGTTGTAGGCACACGGTTTCAGGTTCTATTTCACTCCCCTCCCGGGGTGCTTTTCACCTTTCCCTCACGGTACTGGTTCACTATCGGTCACTAGGGAGTATTTAGGGTTGGGAGATGGTCCTCCCAGATTCCGACGGGATTTCACGTGTCCCGCCGTACTCAGGATACTGCTAGGTACAAAGACTATTTTAAATACGAGGCTATTACTCTCTTTGGCTGATCTTCCCAAATCATTCTTCTATAATCTTTGAGTCCACATTGCAGTCCTACAACCCCGAAGAGTAAACTCTTCGGTTTGCCCTCCTGCCGTTTCGCTCGCCGCTACTAAGGCAATCGCTTTTGCTTTCTCTTCCTGCAGCTACTTAGATGTTTCAGTTCACTGCGTCTTCCTCCTCACATCCTTAACAGATGCGGGTAACAGGTAATACCTGTTGGGTTCCCCCATTCGGAAATCCCTGGATCATCGCTTACTTACAGCTACCCAAGGCATATCGTCGTTTGTCACGTCCTTCTTCGGCTCCTAGTGCCAAGGCATCCACCGTGCGCCCTTATTAACTTAACCTTATTTTTTGACCTTTCAGTCATAAACTCTTTTAATACTACAGCGTTTCGGTTTATTTTCTTGTTACTATTTGATATAGATATTCAATTTTCAATGTGCATTACTTGGTGATCTCTCACCAATGGAGCCTAGCGGGATCGAACCGCTGACCTCCTGCGTGCAAAGCAGGCGCTCTCCCAGCTGAGCTAAGGCCCCACAAGACCTCTCAAGACTAAACAAGACCAATGTGCAGTTCCTTATCCTTAGAAAGAAGGTGATCCAGCCGCACCTTCCGATACGGCTACCTTGTTACGACTTCACCCCAATCATCTATCCCACCTTAGGCGGCTGGCTCCTAAAAGGTTACCTCACCGACTTCGGGTGTTACAAACTCTCGTGGTGTGACGGGCGGTGTGTACAAGGCCCGGGAACGTATTCACCGCGGCGTGCTGATCCGCGATTACTAGCGATTCCGACTTCATGTAGGCGAGTTGCAGCCTACAATCCGAACTGAGACTGGCTTTAAGAGATTAGCTTGCCGTCACCGGCTTGCGACTCGTTGTACCAGCCATTGTAGCACGTGTGTAGCCCAGGTCATAAGGGGCATGATGATTTGACGTCATCCCCACCTTCCTCCGGTTTATTACCGGCAGTCTCGCTAGAGTGCCCAACTGAATGATGGCAACTAACAATAGGGGTTGCGCTCGTTGCGGGACTTAACCCAACATCTCACGACACGAGCTGACGACAACCATGCACCACCTGTCACCTCTGTCCCGAAGGAAAGCTCTATCTCTAGAGCGGTCAGAGGGATGTCAAGACCTGGTAAGGTTCTTCGCGTTGCTTCGAATTAAACCACATGCTCCACCGCTTGTGCGGGCCCCCGTCAATTCCTTTGAGTTTCAACCTTGCGGTCGTACTCCCCAGGCGGAGTGCTTAATGCGTTAGCTGCGGCACTAAACCCCGGAAAGGGTCTAACACCTAGCACTCATCGTTTACGGCGTGGACTACCAGGGTATCTAATCCTGTTTGCTCCCCACGCTTTCGAGCCTCAGCGTCAGTTACAAGCCAGAGAGCCGCTTTCGCCACCGGTGTTCCTCCATATATCTACGCATTTCACCGCTACACATGGAATTCCACTCTCCCCTCTTGCACTCAAGTTAAACAGTTTCCAAAGCGTACTATGGTTAAGCCACAGCCTTTAACTTCAGACTTATCTAACCGCCTGCGCTCGCTTTACGCCCAATAAATCCGGACAACGCTCGGGACCTACGTATTACCGCGGCTGCTGGCACGTAGTTAGCCGTCCCTTTCTGGTAAGATACCGTCACAGTGTGAACTTTCCACTCTCACACTCGTTCTTCTCTTACAACAGAGCTTTACGATCCGAAAACCTTCTTCACTCACGCGGCGTTGCTCGGTCAGACTTCCGTCCATTGCCGAAGATTCCCTACTGCTGCCTCCCGTAGGAGTCTGGGCCGTGTCTCAGTCCCAGTGTGGCCGATCACCCTCTCAGGTCGGCTATGTATCGTTGCCTTGGTGAGCCGTTACCTCACCAACTAGCTAATACAACGCAGGTCCATCTGGTAGTGATGCAATTGCACCTTTTAAGCAAATGTCATGCAACATCTACTATTATGCGGTATTAGCTATCGTTTCCAATAGTTATCCCCCGCTACCAGGCAGGTTACCTACGCGTTACTCACCCGTTCGCAACTCATCCAAGAAGAGCAAGCTCCTCTCTTCAGCGTTCTACTTGCATGTATTAGGCACGCCGCCAGCGTTCGTCCTGAGCCAGGATCAAACTCTCATTAAAAGTTTGAGTTCTTACTCATTTCTGTCACTGACAGATTTATTGTTTTTTTCATTGTTCAGTACTATAACCTCAGTTATAGTGCCCTGCACATTGGTTCGTCTTGTTCAGTTTTCAAAGGTCTTTGTCACTCATTCTCTCTCAAGCGACAACTATATTAGTATATCACAGCCATCTGTCTCTGTCAACAGATTTTTTAAACTTTTTTCAAGTTTTTTTAGCCGCAATACACCATAGTCCGTACGGGATTCGAACCCGTGTTACCGCCGTGAAAAGGCGGTGTCTTAACCCCTTGACCAACGGACCTGAGCTTTTCAACTCTTTCTATTATACCTACTTTTTTACCTTTGTCAAGGACTTTTTTCCTCTTTACCGAAATTCTGAAAAGATTAGGGAAAGTTCTCTCAGAAGAGCTTTACGTCCTCTAAAGACTTCTCCTCCCATTAGACGATCTATTAATTCTTGTTTTTCCATACTCTGCTTTGATTTGTAATTCTTTAGAAGTTCGTGAAAGAGATAATAATCGTCCAGCCTGAGTCCTTTTTCTCCTATACGATGGCTAATCTCACTCACCTCTTCATAGGGTTCTTTGTCAAAACGGCGCTTGTGGCTTTCCTGTTTACGGATGTAATCTAGGATACGATTTCTAAACTTTGTTTTAAAGCAGACATAAAGTCGATGGCGCTCGCCCTCTAGTAACTCTGGGTTGCGACTCAACAGCTCATACAGACATAACATGCCTTCCTGATCCCAGTCCTCTTTCTCCCACAGATGCAAATGATAATCTTTGCGACACTTATGGACGATTCCCTTACTTTCTTCATATAAATCTTTTAGATTCATAGACCTCTCCTTTCTGCATTTAGTTTAGCAAAATACACAAGCCCATGGGTCTACTTCCTCTATTCTATACTTCTTTCTCCCTCAACGGAACATAAAAAGAGAGGCAAAGCCTCTCTAGGGTTATAATTCTGCAATTTGGGTGAGATTCACTTCTGCAATCGTATCATTACCAAACATAGAGATAATCATCTTCACTTTGTTGTTATCAATTTCAGTAATTTTACCTGTGTAATCTGCAAAAGCGCCATCAATGATGCGAACTGTCTGGCCAACTTCAACGTCAATATCGAACTCTTGAACAGTTTGTCCCATTGAAACCAGAATATCACGGATTTCTTGTTCCAATAGTGGAGTTGGTTTTGATCTGTTACCGTGTGAGCCGACGAATCCTGTTACGTTAGGTGTGTTTCGAACGACGAACCATGCTTCATCTGTCATGACCATTTCTACAAGGACATAACCTGGAAAGCGATTCTCTTCAATTTCCTTTTTCTTTCCATTTTTCTCAACTTGCACGGTTTGTGTTGGAATCTCAACTCGTAGAATATTATCCAACATGTTATAAGTTTGTGCACGTTGCAATAGATTTTCTTTTACCTTATTTTCATAGCCAGAATAAGTTTGTAGAACAAACCATCCCTTGTCAAAACTATCCATGATATTTCCTTTCATACATATATAGAAGAAAGTTAGCAGAACTTCTCCACTTTTCTTCTAAAAAATGTTAATAAATCGAATCAAACCTGATACAATCAACTGGTCAAAAATGTAAATGATGACCACAAAGAAGGCTGTATATTCCATAATAGAGCGAAAATCTCTCCAGCTTTCTTTGCGAGTTGGCCAAGTTGTTTCTTTAAGAAGTTTAAAAATATCCTTAATAAAACCCATCGTTCTCTCCTATCTCGTTTCTCTATGTGTCGTATATTTTCCACAATGTTTACAAAATTTATTTACTTCTAGTCGTGTTGGCTTGGGGTTCCCACTAATTTTGATTGAGTAATTTCTTGAACCGCAAACTGCACAAGCTAGGCTTGCTTTTTTTAGTGCCATAACGCCTCCATCTTATCTATTATAACAAGAAACCTAGGCTTTGACAAGCCTCTTAACGAAATAGATTAAGGATTGAGTCCCATATTGTCTGAGCTTTTTCTTTTATTTTAGCTTCTGAAATCGCACGTCCTGCTTCATCTACAAGATTTTGTGCGCGACTACGAATATCTCCTATCGGGTCCTCAGACTGGTTTGTCTCATTTTCAACAACTTGCTTTTTCGTATTTTCTGGTTCAATCCCATTTTGTTTATAAGCATTCTCAACTGTAAAAGTACTACCTGGAGTATATGGCAAAATGGTATTAGCCATACTTCTAAAGACATGGGCTGCTCCATTTGAGGTCGAACCTGCTAGATAATGACTCTCATCTGTTGTTGGGAAGCCTAGCCAGTGGCTGATTACAACATCTGGAGTATAGCCGATCACCCACTGGTCACTGGTATATTCCGGGTTGAAAACAGCTTCAGTCGTACCTGTTTTACCAGCCATAACGTAATCCGCTGGTGACGAACTAATTCCCGTACCATTGGTAAATGTTCCTAGCATCATGCTGGTCATTTTATCAGCTACAGACTTATCAATCACTCGTTTTTGGGAGTTTTTATGACTCTTGATGACCTGACCACTGGCATTTTCAATACGAGTGATGAAATGCGCTTCAGGCATCAGACCTCCATTAGCAAAGGCTGCATAGGCTTGCGCCATCTGGAGAGGATTCGTCTCCACACCTCCACCAAGAGCAACTCCAAGAACTCTGTCAACTTTTTCCATATTCAGGCCAAATCTCTCCCCAGCGTCAAAAGCTTTGTCAATACCTAATTCATTTACAGTCGCAACAGCTGGCAGGTTGAGTGATTCCGCCAAGGCCTGATACATAGGTACTTCTGGAGATGTCTTAATACCCGCATAGTTGTCTACTTGATAACTGTTGTACTGCATCGTATGATTATCCAGTTGCTTGTTCAAGGCCCATCCTGCTTCTACTGCGGGTGTATAAACGACTAAAGGTTTAATGGTTGAGCCTGGGCTACGCTTAGACTGAGTGGCATAGTTGAAATTGCGGAAGCCTGGTTTGTCATCACCAGCTACACGACCAACAACTCCACGCACCCCACCAGTCTTGGGTTCTAGAGCGACACTACCTGATTCGGCATGCGTTCCATCTTCTGCTGTTGGAAATAGCGAAGTGTTTTCATAAATAACCTGCATGTTTGCTTGGTAGTTTTGGTCAAGCTCTGTGTAGATTCGATAGCCATTGTTAACAATCTCTTCTTCTGTGAGATTGTACTTGGAAACTGCTTCGTTGACAACTGCATCAAAATAGGACGGGTAACGATAATCCGAAACTTTGCCTTCATACTTATCTTGCAGTTGAGAAGACATATCTACTCCAGCCGCTTCGGTTTCTTGATTTTTATCAATATAGCCCGCTGCAACCATATTTTGCAAAACAGTATCCCTACGGTTGGTCGAAGTTTCAACAGAATTTAATGGATTGTACAATTCTGGTCCCTTGAGCATCCCTGCTAGAGTGGCCGCCTGATCAAGCGTTAGTTGTGAAGCCGATACACCAAAATATTTCTTACTTGCATCTTCAACGCCCCATACTCCATTTCCAAAGTAGGCGTTATTGAGGTACATAGTAAGGATTTGCTCCTTGCTGTATTTCTTTGTCAACTCTAAGGCAAGGAAAAACTCCTTGGCTTTCCGTTCAACGGTTTGGTCCTGAGACAGATAAGCATTTTTCGCCAACTGTTGAGTGATGGTGGACCCCCCTCCAGAACGACCCGCTGTAAGGATGGCTAGAAAGAAACGACCGTAGTTAATCCCATCATTTTTATAAAAAGAACGGTCCTCTGTCGCGACAACAGCATCTTGCAAGTCTTTGCTGATATCTGCCAGCTCAACATAGGTTCCCTTTTGACCTGATAGAGCCCCTGCCTCTTTTTCTTCGCGGTCAAAAATCAGAGTTCGCGTTTTCAAGGCATTTTGCAAATCATTAACATTGGTAGACTTGGCTATCGCAAATAGGTAGGTTCCTACTAGCAAACCAGAACTTAACCCTAAAATGATGACAATCTTGGTCAGATGATAACGACGCCAAAATTTCCGTATCGAACCTACATGGCCTAGTTTTTTTCTATCGCTCCGTGAACGACGCATGCTAGTCGAATCAGACTCCGCGGATTCATTCGTTTCTTTTTTAAAGAGAGAAAGAAACTTCTCAAATAATTTATCTAATTTCATGCGTTTATTTTATCATCTTCACCATAGGAACTCAAGAATTTAGCTGTTCCCTATCCAAACAGGGCTTTTTTTGTTACAATATCTGTATGCAATTCACATTTACATTACCATCATCCCTGC
This sequence comes from Streptococcus sp. oral taxon 064, assembly GCF_001683375.1. GTDB lineage: Bacteria > Bacillota > Bacilli > Lactobacillales > Streptococcaceae > Streptococcus > Streptococcus oralis_S. Next base: position 501,679 of record NZ_CP016207.1, read on the forward strand.
CTCAAATGACGGTCAAGGAACTCCTAGAGGAACAACTCCTCATTCCTAGAAAGATTCGCCATTTTCTAAGAACCAAGAAGAATATCTTAATCAATCAAAAACAAGTTCACTGGAACGAGATAGTCAAACCAGGTGACATTTGTCAGTTGACTTTTGACGAGGAAGATTATCCCCCAAAAGAAATCCTTTGGGGCAATCTAGACCTCGTTCAAGAGATTTACCAAGACCAACATCTCATTATCGTCAACAAGCCAGAGGGAATGAAAACTCACGGAAATCAACCTGGTGAAATCGCCCTTCTCAATCACGTCTCTGCCTACGTTGGCCAAAACTGCTATGTCGTTCATCGCCTGGATATGGAAACAAGCGGTTTAGTGCTTTTTGCTAAAAATCCTTTTATCTTACCCATCCTCAATCGTTTGTTGGAGAAAAAGGACATTGCTCGTGAGTACTGGGCACTCGTAGAGGGGCAAGTAGGGAGTAAAGAACTTGTCTTTCGAGATAAAATTGGTCGTGATCGACACGATCGTAGAAAAAGAATAGTTGATGAAAAAAATGGACAATATGCTGAAACACATATCAGTCGATTAAAACAATTCCCAAACAAGACTACCCTTGTCCGTTGCAAACTAAAGACCGGTCGAACGCATCAAATCCGTGTTCACCTCTCTCACCATAAGCACCCTATCCTGGGCGATCCTCTCTATAACTCTAAATCAAGAACGAGCCGGCTCATGCTCCACGCTTTTCGACTCTCCTTTACTCATCCACTCACCTTAGAAAAATTGAGTTTCACTGCCCTCTCGGATACTTTCGAAATAGAATTAAAACAAAATGGATGACACTATCATCCATTTTTCTATACAAAAAAGCAAGACCAGAAGGCCTTGCTTTTATCGACTCAAGAATTATTTAGCGATTTTTGCGAAGTATTCAAGAGTACGAACAAGTTGTGAAGTGTAAGACATTTCGTTGTCATACCATGAAACAACTTTAACCAATTGTTTGCCGTCAACGTCAAGAACTTTAGTTTGAGTTGCATCGAACAATGAACCGTAAGACATACCTAAGATATCTGAAGATACGATTGGATCTTCTGTGTAACCGTATGATTCGTTTGAAGCTGCTTTCATAGCTGCGTTTACTTCATCAACAGTAACATTCTTTTCAAGAACTGCTACCAATTCAGTTACTGAACCAGCTGGAACAGGAACACGTTGAGCAGCTCCATCCAATTTGCCGTTCAATTCAGGAATAACCAAACCGATTGCTTTAGCAGCACCAGTTGAGTTAGGAACGATGTTAACTGCACCAGCGCGAGCACGGCGAAGGTCACCACCACGGTGTGGTCCGTCAAGGATCATTTGGTCACCAGTGTAAGCGTGGATAGTAGTCATCAATCCTTCTACAACACCGAAGTTGTCTTGAAGAGCTTTAGCCATTGGAGCCAAGCAGTTTGTAGTACATGAAGCACCTGAGATAACTGTTTCAGTACCGTCAAGAATGTCGTGGTTAGTGTTAAATACAACTGTTTTAACATCGTTTCCACCAGGAGCAGTGATAACAACTTTTTTAGCTCCTCCAGCGTGCAAGTGTTTTTCAGCCGCTGCTTTCTTAGCAAAGAAACCAGTTGCTTCAAGAACAATTTCTACACCGTCAGTAGCCCAGTCGATTTGTTCTGGATCACGTTCAGCAGAAACTTTAACGAATTTACCGTTAACTTCAAATCCACCTTCTTTAACTTCTACAGTACCGTCGAAACGACCTTGAGTTGTGTCGTATTTCAACAAGTGTGCAAGCATAACTGGATCTGTAAGGTCGTTGATGCGAGTAACTTCAACACCTTCTACGTTTTGGATACGGCGGAAAGCAAGACGACCGATACGTCCGAAACCGTTAATACCAACTTTAACTACCATTAGTGATTTCCTCCTTATGAAAATCATGAAAATTTTATTGTGAAAAGAGTAACTTGAATCACTACAAATCACCTTTCAACAAACCTATTATATAACTATTTGAGTTGAATTGCAAGTACGGGCGTTGATTTTCTCTCCCGCTTTTCTACTTTTTCTCCCCCTTTTTATTCATCCATTCTTTTATTCTCAAAGCATATCTCTAGAATTTTTATAATATCTGCATATTCTCTTCATTTCATGGTGAAACTTCAATTTCAACTCTTTCAGAGTTTACAAAAAAGAGACAGGATTTCTCCTGCCTCTAGGCTGATAAACGATTATTTACGGCGTCCTGGTCGTTCTGCATAACCATAGTATGCATCTGCCATGATTTCTTCCATGTCGGCTACCATTGGCAAGCGTGGGTTTGCAGGTGAACATTGGTCTTCATAAGCAAGCAAGGCAATTTCATGCAAGCTGTCTTTCCAAGCTTTTTCATCAATTCCTTGATCCTTGAAGTTCATCTTGATACCTACTGCAACACCAAGTTCGTAAACAGCTTTAGCGTATGCTTCAACCGCTTCTTCTGGAGTTGAGTGAGGCAATCCAAGCATTCTAGCAATATCTTGGAATTTTTCGTCAGCTTTCCAGTAGTTATACTTAGGCCATGTAGTCGTCTTAGATGGGCGAGTTCCATTGTAACGGATAACGTATGGAAGCAAGATTGCGTTTGTACGTCCGTGAACAGTATGGTGAACCGCACCGATCTTGTGGGCCATTGAGTGGCTCATACCAAGGAAGGCATTGGCAAAGGCCATACCAGCCATTGTAGATGCATTGTGCATTTTTTCGCGAGCTTCTGGATCAGCTGTCTTAACAGATTTTTCCAACCATTCAAAGACAAGTTTGATTGTTTGAAGGGCGATACCGTCTGTGTAGTCGTTAGCAAAGTTTGAAGTGTAGGCTTCAGTCGCGTGAGTCAAGACGTCCATACCAGTGTCAGCTGCGATGAAGTCTGGAACTGATTCAACCAAAGCAGGGTCAACAATGGCAATAGTTGGTGTCAATGAGTAGTCAGCCAATGGGTATTTGCGGTTGTTTTTCTTATCAGAGATAACGGCAAATGGTGTTACTTCTGAACCTGTACCTGAAGTTGTTGGGATACCGATGTACTTCGCTTTCTTACCAAGTGATGGGAAGCGGAAGGCACGTTTACGGATATCCATGAATTTTTGAACCAAGTCACGGAAGTCGATTTCTGGTTGTTCGTAGAAGAGCCACATTACTTTGGCCGCGTCCATTGGAGAACCACCACCAAGAGCGATAATTGTATCTGGTTCAAATGCTTTCATCACTTCAGTACCACGTTCTACAGTTGTGATATCTGGGTCTGGTTCAACGTCTGAGAAGACTTGGACAGTTACACGGTTGCTGCGTTTGTTCAATTGGTCAATAATGCGTTGAACAAAACCAAGTTTTTCGATCGATTTGTCTGTAACAATCATAACGCGTTCAATATCTTCACATGTTTGAAGGTATTGGATAGAATTGCGTTCGAAGTAAATTTTTGAAGGAACTTTAAACCACTGCATATTATTTCTACGTTTCCCTACTTTCTTGATGTTAAGAAGGTTGATAGCGGATACGTTATCACCAACTGAGTTGTGTCCATATGAACCACATCCAAGTGTTAATGATGGAATGAAGGCATTGTATACGTCACCGATACCACCGAAAGTAGATGGAGAGTTCCAGATAATACGCATTGCTTTGATTTCTGTACCAAAGCGTTTAGCAAGAGCTTCGTCTTTTGTATGGATAGCAGCTGAGTGTCCTAGACCATTAAATTCAACCATTTGACGAGCTTTTTTAAGTCCATCTTCAGTATCTTCGGCTTTTAGGACAGCGATAACTGGTGACAATTTTTCACGAGTCAATGGTTCTTTCGGTCCTACTTCTGCACATTCCGCAGCCAAGATGTTTGTTCCTTCTGGAACGCTGAATCCTGCTTGTTCTGCAATCCATGTTGCTGGTTTACCAACGATGTCAGCGTTCAATTTTGCTCCAGCACAGTTCTTGCTATTTGATTTTGCTCCAAAACAGAATTCTTCAAGAAGTGCTTTTTCTTTCTTGTTTACAAAGTAAGTGTGATATGATTTGAATTCTTCTACAAATTCGTCATACACTTCTTTATCAATGATAACCGCTTGTTCTGATGCACAGACCATCCCATTATCAAATGATTTAGACATAACGATGTCATGAGCAGCTTGACGAAGGTCAGCAGATTTTTCTACATAGGCAGGAACGTTTCCGGCACCTACCCCAAGTGCTGGTTTTCCACATGAGTATGCAGCTTTAACCATGGCATTCCCACCAGTTGCAAGAATAGTTGCAACACCTTCGTGGTTCATTAGCGCTCCAGTTGCTTCCATAGATGGCTTTGTAATCCATTGAACACAGTTTTCAGGAGCGCCAGCTGCAATCGCTGCATCGCGAACGATTTGTGCTGCGTGAGCTGATGATTCTTGAGCAGATGGGTGGAAGGCAAAAACGATTGGGTTACGTGTTTTCAAAGCAATGAGTGATTTGAAAATCGCTGTTGAAGTTGGGTTTGTTGTCGGAGTGACACCACAGATTACACCGACAGGCTCCGCAATCTTTGTCAAACCTGTAATTGGATCATCTTCAATAACTCCAACTGTCTTAACTCCACGCATATTGTTCACTACGTGTTCGCAGGCAAATAGGTTTTTTGTCGCCTTGTCTTCAAATACCCCACGACCAGTTTCTTCAACTGCGTGTTGTGCAAGGATACCGTGCGCGTCAAGTGCTGCAACCGAAGCTTTTGCCACGATATAGTCAACTTGCTCTTGGTTCAACTTGCGCATTTCATCAAGCGCAACCAAGGCTTTTTTCACGAGACCATCGACATGCTTTTCAGCAGCAAGTTGTTTTTCCTCTGGTGTTACTGTTTTTTTATCAGCCATATTATCCTCCATAGCCTTTAAAGATTTTATCCTTTGTTAATTTTTTCACAAGTTTATTATAACTCTTTTTTTATGCTTTGTAAACAGTTTCATAAGTATTTCACAAAGAATTTTTCTGAGATTGTGATTTTTTTCTCAATACGGCTACACAATAGAGTTTTGTCTGGACGATTGTGAAATTATGGAAAAAATTTTTTTATTTCACAAAGTTTTTCTAGTTAATAGTTAGTTATCGAATTCAAGCCAAGAAAGCCCTTTCTTTTTAGGCTTTGAAAATAGTCTCCTAACTTGGAGACTACTGTTTTTGTTGAAAAACGCCTTGTTTAAAGGTCCCTTCATAAACAACTTCTTGCTCTGTCGTCAACTTCCCTTGACCTTCAGCTTGACCATTTACAAAATCACCTTCGTATTTCCAGCCATCTTTTGATTGGAAAGTTCCTTTCCCATTAAAGGCTCCATTATTGAAATCACCTGTATATTGGTCTCCGTTTTCAAAGGTCAGGGTTCCCTGACCATTCATTTTTCCTCGTACCAAGGTGCCATCATAAACAAGAGCTCCACCATCAAGTGTCAGGACACCCTTTTTAGGCGTATTTAGCAGAAATACCGAAAGAGCACAGAGTACCATTACAACTACTGCAATGAGCTCTAACCTAGGACGAGTTAGGTAAACTCTACCCTTCTCATAAAATTGTTTAAGCTTTTCCATTGTCACTCTCTTTTTCTAATCGATCTAGCCAGCTTTGACATCCACTTGTGATACGAGCATAGGTTTCCTCAAAATCTCCTGTATACCAAGGATCTGGAACACTTCCAGATGCAAAAGGGTAGATCTTATACTGCAATTCCTGAGGACACATTTGACGCAGATCTGAAACGTTTGAAGCATCCATACCGATAATGTAATCAAACGATTCAAAGTCTTCCCTGCCAATCTGAAGCGATGTTTTATCTTTGTCATACGGGATCTGATATTGCTGGAAAATTCCTTGCGTTCCCCTATGAATCGGATTGCCATGTTCCCATGATGACGTCGCCCGGCTTTCGACGTGGTAATCGCTCGTCATGGACTTCATCACAAACTCTGCCATGGGGCTTCGGCAGATATTTCCTAGGCAAACAAATACTATTTTTTTCATCCCTTTTCCTCTCATATCATAGAAAAACGGGAGTGACAGATCCCGTTTTATTCTTCGATTGCTCCGCCTTCGTCAACAACTGTTCCTTCTGGTGTCACAGCTTCTTTGAGTGGCAAAACGGTCTTGATAGCAGCCAATTCAAAGGTCAAATAAACGCCATCTACATCCAGTACGATTGTACCTTTCTCAGTATCTACTTCATCCACTGTTCCGTAAAGCCCACCAATCGTAATGACTTCATAGCCTTTTTGAAGCTTGTTCAAGCTTTCCATACGCTTTTGTGCTTGTTTCTTTTGAGAACGTTGCATAAAGAACATCAAGCCCATCATTGCTACTAACATGATTAAAAATGTATATTGCGATTCCATTATATTCTCCTTTGTATTTTACATAGGACTACTATATCAAATTTCAGCTACTTTTACAAGGTTGTACCTTGTTTTTATGGTTATAAAAAATCAGAGCTTTCACTCTGATTTCTGCAATTATTTCAAGTTTTGAACGACTTTGACTAGATTTTCTACCGTAAATCCGTACTCTGCCAAGACTTTTGGTGCTGGGGCAGATGCTCCAAAGGTATCAATACCGAGAACTGCACCATCAAGACCAACATACTTGTACCAGTTTTGAGTTGCTCCCATTTCGACTGCAACACGGCGACGAACTGCATTTGGAAGGATTTCTTCCTTGTATGCTGCATCTTGTGCGTCAAAGACATCTGTTGATGGCATGCTGACTACACGGACTTTTGCTCCTTGGCTAGCCAATTCTTTGGCAGCTACGACCGCCAAATTCACCTCTGAACCTGTTGCAATCAAGATTGTATCAAAGTCTGCTGCAGTTTCATAGACAACATAGGCACCTTTCGCAACTTTGTCAAAGTCTGTTCCCTCTTCGACAGTCAAGTTTTGACGTGTCAATACAAGGGCAGTTGGTGTTTTTTCGCTTGTCACGGCAAGGTACCAAGCCGCTTGAGTTTCACGCGCATCTGCTGGGCGGAAAACATTCAGATTTGGCATAGCACGGAGACCTGCTAAGTGTTCAACTGGTTCGTGCGTTGGACCATCTTCACCAACTGCGATTGAATCGTGGGTAAAGACATAAGTCACAGGAAGTCCTTGCAATGCTGATAAGCGGACAGCTGCTTTCACATAGTCAGAGAAGACAAAGAAAGTACCACCATAAACACGAAGTCCACCGTGAAGGGCCATTCCGTTCAAGATCGTTCCCATTGCAAATTCACGAACACCAAACTGAATATTGCGGTTCAAGCGATTAGCATCATCTTGAAGTCCATCCGTTTTGATGTAAGTCATGTTTGAGTGAGCGAGGTCAGCTGATCCACCTAGGAAAGTTGGCAACTTGGCAGCGACAACGTTCAAAGCATCTTGACTTGAGTTACGAGTTGCTTGGGAAAATCCATTTTCTAAGGTTGGGAAGTCTGCTGGAGTCACCTCAACTGGATCACGGCCGTCGATGATGGCTTCTACTTCTGCAGCCAGTTCTGGATGAGCTTCTTTATAATCAGCAACTAATTTAGTCCAAGCTTGATAAGCTGATGCGCCACGGTCTGCAACATTTTCCTTGAAATCAGCATAAACTTCAGCTGGGATTTCAAATGATTCATAGTCCCAACCAAGGGCTTGACGAGTAGCCGCAGTTTCATCTGCTCCAAGAGGAGCACCGTGTACAGCATTGGTTCCTTGTTTGTTTGGAGAACCGTATCCAATAACAGTCTTCACTTCAATCAAAGATGGTTTGCCTGAAGCTTTAGCTGTTTCGATAGCCGCATGGATAGCTTCCAAGTCTGTTCCGTCTTCAACTAAGGCTGTATGCCAGCCGTAGGCATTGTAGCGATCACGAACACTTTCTGTAAAGGAATCTTTTGTCTCACCATCCAAGTTAATGTCATTTGAATCATAAAGAACCACCAACTTGTCAAGTTTTTGCAAGCCTGCATATGAAGCCGCCTCACTTGAGACACCTTCCATCAAATCTCCGTCTCCACAGATCACATAAGTATAGTGGTCAAAGATATTGAAACCTTCGCGGTTATATTTGGCTGCAAGGAAACGTTCTGCTTGGGCAAAACCAGTAGCAGTAGAAATCCCTTGACCTAGAGGACCAGTTGTCGCGTCAACCCCTGCTGTATGACCAAATTCTGGGTGACCTGGCGTTTTTGAACCCCATTGGCGGAAGTTCTTGACTTCATCCATGCTAACATCTTCAAAACCAGAAAGGTGAAGAAGGGCATAAAGAAGCATAGAGCCGTGTCCTGCTGAAAGAATAAAGCGATCGCGGTTGATCCAGTTTGGTTGAGCTGGATTGATACGAAGTTGCTTTGTAAAGAGGCTATAGGCCATAGGAGCAGCCCCCATAACCACCCCTGGGTGACCTGAGTTTGCTTTGTTGATGGCGTCAATACCTAGAAAACGAATTGCATTAACAGATAGATTTGACATAGAATTTCCTTTCTCTTTGAGGTGATTAATAAATCACACATCCTATTTTACTATTATATGAAAATTATCCGTATAGTGCAACATACGGATAACCTCCAGATAATAATTTACATCATTTGAACAGTTTTTATAGCAAAGCTTTGAATTGGATATTCGAATCTTGCTCGAAGCAATCATCAAATCCACGTGGGTGATGGTATTCTACTAGGTGCTGATCTTGAGGATAAGTGTACTTACCTCCTACTTCCCAGATAAATGGATGGAAGTTGTACTGCAAACGGTCTTTTCTCATCTTCCATAGTTCTAAAATTTCATTGGTTGAAGCCATAAAGTTTGACCAGATGTCATAGTGAACTGGGATAATGACTTTAGCACGCAGATTTTCTGCCATACGAAGAAGATCAATTGAAGTCATCTTGTCTTGGATACCAACTGGGTTTTCACCATAGTTGTTCAAAGCAACATCAATCTTAAAGTCTTTTCCGTGTTTCGCAAAGTAGTTTGAGAAGTGAGAGTCTGCACCGTGATAAATAGTACCACCTGGTGTTTCAAAAATATAGTTAACAGCTTTTTGAGCCATCTCTTCATCAGTAACAGTCAAACCTGCCAATTCTCCACCTGTTTCATCAGCACCGTTGACTGGCAAAGTTACCAAGCAAGTACGGTCAAAAGATTCCACAGCATGAATCTTCATGTCTTTGAGTTCAATGGTGTCACCTGGTTTAACTACAATAATGCGTTCTTTTGGCACTCCCCAGCCTTCCCAGATAAGTCCGCAATGGTAAGGTCCGATGAATTTAACATGTTCCAATTTTGGATTATTCAAAATAGCTGCGGCTGTATAAGGATCAATATGATCGCTATGGAAGTGGGAAACCAAGTAGTAGTCTAACTCATTGATTGCAAATGGGTCAATGACCATCGGTTGAACACGCAAGTTTGGTTGCAATTTACGTACACCTGCCATGTTAGCCATTTGGTGCCCACGGACCATATCTTTAACTTTTTTAGTAGATTTTCCGCGATTTGACCAAAGGTCCATCACAACGTTAGCACCACCAGGTGTCTTAATCCAAGTTCCACAGTTGCCTAGCCACCACATAGCAAAATTGCCTTCAGGAACGACTTCTTCTTCAATTTCTTCGTTGAGCCATGTTCCCCATTCTGGGAAAGTCGCTAGAATCCATGATTCTCTTGTAATTTCTTTTACGTTTGGCATTATGACATCCTCCATTTTTTGTTCAAGTTTTCATTTCATACTTAGTATAACACCCGCCCGAAAATTAAAAAAGACCAAGAAAAACACAGGTTTGTGTTCATCATTGGACTGTCATGTTATAACTCTTCAAAAAAGGACTGGATAAGTAATTCTTGATTTATCAGACTTTGAATCTCCTGCTGCAGTTTCGTTGCGGCACGCTTATCCGGTATATAAGTTGAAATAATGGTTGATAAATTTTCGCTGAAACTTCTGCCGTCTTTTCGAAAAACCTTGTTTTTCAGATAATCAACTATACGCAAGATATCCTCTGCCTCCAAGATAGGATTGACCTTTAAGACAGGGAAGCGACTCTCTAGTTCATCATTTGTTGTAATCACCAAATCCACCAAGGCAATATCCTCAACACTTTTAAACTGTTCTGTTGTGAAAACTGCCCCGATTTGTTCGTTGGGAAGATAGAAACGACATTGTTTGAGCAACAGTTTAGAAACCCCTACTCCTTCGTCACAAACCAGATAAATTTTTTTGGTGGCATTCTGCGAGGATGGAGTGTATTTCAAAAATCCACCAACGTGAATCGTCAGATAAGCAATCTCATCGTCCGTCAAGCGTACAAGCCAGGCTTCCTCCAAAATCTCGGCACATTTTTTGGTGATGATAAAGAGCTCGCTGTACTTGGAACGGATTTGCTTAGTAAGAGGATTTTTAGAAAAGATGCCATAGGTCTTTCTAAACAACAAAGCCTTACAGTGAATCAGCAGGTTACGTAACAAGTCTTCCTTGTTTTCGATTTCCATCTTGGTTTGTGATTCAAAATGCCAAATAAATTCCTCTAAAGTGACTTTCAGCTGGTGAAAGTCTTCGCTTTCCGCATGGACGTCTCTATCCTTTCTATAGGATAAAAGGAGAATGGCCAACAGAGAAATTTCGAGTTCCGATAAAGAAATTTCAAATGTCTCAAAAAGGCGCTCACTCAGCCTTTCAGATACTCTGTACTCTATTCTCTTACGAATCAAGGAAAAATCTTGATCAATATCCTGATGCTTTTCTTGATGACGCGTGATATTATCACAACTTAAAAGCAGATAAGGAAGCACTCGCAACATAAAGGTCACTTCATGATGATTTATTTTTTTCCCTAAATCCTGTTCAACCAGAGGGACTTGCTCCTTGAGAAATTGATGCATTTGTCTAGACAAAAGCAACTCTCCTTGGAATCTATCCTTTATCTTATCTTCAAGAATGGTAACAAAAGCTCCATTTCCTTCCATAAAGATATGGTATAAGAGCGATTGAAGATGCTGAATTTTATTTAAGGGGTGGGCGCTAAGATAATAACCTTGTGATTTACTTACTTGCAGGGTTACCTGATACTGTTCTAGGCTTAACTGGTAACGGATGGTATTGAGATCATTCAAAACGGTGTTCCGCGAAACTTCTGTTAATTCCATCAGTTTTTCGACAGTGATGCGTTCTTTGGAAATTCCAATCCAAAATAACATCATCTGCATGCGTTCTTCCCCGCTCATCACATAATCGTAGGAGTCAACTTCGGATAAAAGTTGCTGACAAGCAAGTCTCTGCTCCTCCGTTAAGTAGATACCAATACGAGGAAGGCTAACAAGGTGGTGTTCAGGATTGCCCAATGCATCATTAATTTTATCAACGTGATAATAGACCTTTCTCCTTGATTGACCCAAATCTTTGGAAATGGTCATAATCGTTTTGGGAGATTCTTGATCCAGGAGGTACATCAATAGCTCACAACTCGTTTTATCTAATACCATCTTATCCTCCTATTATTCGGGACCAATCAATCAAACAGTCTCCCTATCATAGCACTTTAATAAAAATATTTCAATGATAATATTTATCATTGGGCTCGTTTGCTTTTCAGGTTTATTGCAAAAGCGAGGCCTAGATACCTCCAAGCCTCTTTTCAATTGCCCGTTTTTTATTTTTGACCATAGTAGGCATTTGGTCCATGCTTTCTTTGGTAATGTTTTTCCAATATGTGCTGTGGTGCAGGTTCAACTCTTGGATTGATTTGCTCTGTGAAACGGTTCATCTTGGAAACTTCTTCGAGAACCACTGAATGGTAAACTGCATTTTCAGGGTTCTTGCCCCATGTGAATGGACCGTGGTTGCGAACGACAATCCCTGGTACTTCAACCGGATTGAGACCGCGACGTTCAAATTCTTCCAGAATGACCAAACCTGTATCCTTTTCATACGCTACTTCAACTTCATCCTGAGTCAAGCTACGAGCACAAGGAATTGGTCCATAAAAATAGTCGGCATGTGTGGTCCCATAAAATGGAATATCACGTCCCGCCTGTGCCCAACCCACTGCTTCTGTCGAGTGAGTATGAACCACACTACCAATGGTAGGCCAAGCTTTATATAATTCCACGTGAGTTGGTAGGTCGGAAGATGGTCTCAAATCACCTTCAAGTACCTTCCCATCCAAATCTGTCACCACCATGTTTTCAGGAGTCAATTTATCATAATCTACTCCCGATGGCTTGATAACAATCACGCCTAGCTCACGATTCACTTCTGAGACATTGCCCCATGTGAATTTAACCAAGCCGTGTTTAGGAAGAGATTGATTAGCTTCGCAGACACGCTTTCTCATATCATTGATTACTTGATTCATCTTACATCAAACCCGCTTTCTTTATTAATGGGTAGAGGAAATCTTGTGCTTCTTTGATAGCCACTTTGGTTTCTTCTACTGTTTCACAGTTTTCAGACCACATCTCGATTAGGAAAGGACCATTATAGTTGGTCTTTTTCAAAATATCAAAAGCTGCTTCCCAGTTGACGCAGCCAGTTCCAAAAGGAACATCTCGGAATTGTCCTTTTGAAGTTTCGGTCACGGGATAGGTATCCTTGAGGTGGAGGGCTGCAAGGGCATGGTGCCCGATATAAAATTCACTGTAAACGTCATTATGCCAAGCTGAGACATTACCAATATCTGGATAAACAAAAAGATAAGGTGAATCAATCTCTTTTTCAACAGCCAAGTACTTTTCAATGCTATTAATAAAAGGATCATCCATAATTTCAATAGCTAAGATGACCTGAGCTTCCTCCGCCCAGACACAAGCTTGTCTGAGGTTTTTGATGAAACGTTCACGTGTTTGAGGGGACTTTTCCTCATAATAAACGTCATAACCAGCTAACTGAATCGTACGAACTCCCAAATCCTGAGCTAGTTCGATACATTTTTTCATCAGTTCCAGCGATTTTTCTTCTAGAACTGGATCGTTTGAACCCATTGGATAGCGACGATGACCTGAAAAACAGATGGACGGAATTCGGATTCCTGTTTCATAGATGGCTTTCACGATTTCCAATCGTTCTTCCTTGCTCCAATCAAGACGAGCCAAACGTTCATCACGCTCGTCAATCGACATTTCAACAAAGTCGAAGCTCAATTCTTTTGCAAAATTCAAGCGTTCCAACCAAGTAAAATGCTTGGGTGTAGCTTTTTCATAGATTCCAATTGGACGTGCCATAGATTACCCCCAAATTCGTTTGATTTCGTCCTTAAAGGCACGTGCTGCGCCTGCTGGATCTGCTGCCTCGGTAATTCCGCGACCTGCGATAAAGGTAAAGACATCCACTCCTTCAAAGAGTTTGAGTGTGTCCACATCCAGTCCTCCCGTAACAGACACACGGAAGCCCATATCAATCAATTTTTTGACCTTGTTTAGATCTTTTTCGCCCCAAGTTTCCCCAGCAAGCAGGGCATCACGAGATTGGTGATAGATTGCTTGGGAAATTCCCGCATCAAGCCAGAGTTGAGCCTGTTCAAAAGTCCAGTCTCCATAAAGTTCGATTTGGATTTCACCTCTATCTCCACGTTCAGCTGTGATGGCTTTAAGAGCAGCTTCCATAGTCGGAATGGTTGCACAGCAGATACAAGTCATCCAGTCCGCTCCACGTACAGCATTATTCTTGGCAACCGTTCCACCAGCATCCGCACACTTGGTGTCTGCAACGATGATCTTATCTGGGAAAAGGCTACGCAAGACTTCTACTAATTCGCTCCCTACTTGAAGTAGGCAAACAGTACCAGCTTCGATGATATCCACTTCATGACCAACAGCTACAGCAGCCTTAATGGCGCCTTGCAAATCTGAATGGTCTAGTGCAACTTGTAAATTTGGTATTCTTTTTGTCATCTTCCTACTCCTTTTTAGCTTTCCAAGTCCAAGCCTTCGAGGTATGGACTATTTTTTGATTCTTCAATCATATCCAAAACTTCTTCTTTGCTCTGGCATCCTTGTAAGCGGGCAATGGAATCTTCCAACTCAAACAAGGCAATAATTTGTGGAATCGCTACACTTGTATGAATCTTTGAGCTTGTCGCAGCCAAAGCTAGTAAGACGGATACTTCTTTTCCATCTGAAAAAACAACTGATTTTTGCAAGGTAATCAGTGAAAAAGCATCCCGCTGAACACCTGCCTCTGGCCTAGCATGGGGCATAGCCATCCCTGGCATTAAAATATAGTAGGGACCATATTCTTCTGTTGACTCAATAATCGCATCATAGTACTCTGGTAAAATTGCGCCACTTTCAATCAAGGGTTCCACCGCTAACTTAACTGCTTCTTTCCAATCAGCCGCCTCAAGTCCCAATCGAATTGAATTATTTTCAATCAAAGCCTGTTTTAAATTCATAGTTGCCTCCTTTATGTAAAGAGGGACTAGGACAGAACCCAGTCTTCACAGTTTCTGTCCAGCCCCCTCCAACCTTCTATAGTGCCTGACTGAGTTTTTCAGTGATTTCTTTATCATCCATCAAGTTGTCAAGCCCAATTAACTTCCCATTTGTTCTCCCTTCCAATTCTTGGATCAGGTGAAGAGAGGCGATAACGATATCATAGCCAGCTGCCAAACTTTTAGCTTCGCCGACACTGCATGAGTTTACTGTAAAGTCTGTTTGGTTTAGCTTGCGGAGCGCATTTTCCACCTTCATCTTGATAACCATTGATGAACCCATACCATTTCCACATGCTGCTAATACTTTAACCATTTTATTTCTCCTTTTCTAAATTCTAAGCTTCTTCTTGTACTTCGCCGTTATAGTATTTTTCTTTATCTTTAGCTTTGGCAAATTGAATTTGAGGAATGACAAGCAAGAAGAGGCAAACAAGCACATAACCAATAATACCAAGGTATTTGAAGATGTAGCCAAATCCAAGCCATGGGAATTCAAAGTCGATATTTCCATGGTAACCACCATAAGCCGCCAAGTCGAGAAGGGCTACGCAAAGAGCACCAAGGGCAACTTGAAGTACACCTGAGATAAAGGACAAGATAACTGCCGCTTTCCAACCACCACGTTTATCAGCGTAAACGGCGATAGCTGCATTATCAAAGAATACCGGTACAAATCCTGTGATGATAAGGATAGGATTTTTGAAGACGATGAGTAGAACGATTGTAATCAATTGACCAATCAAACCAAAGGCAAAACCTGACAAAACAGCGTTTGGAGAGCCAAATCCATAAGAAGCTGCAACGTCCACCGCTGGGAATGAACCTGGCAAAAGCTTACTTGAGATACCTTGGAAGGCATTTGTCAACTCAGATACGAACATGCGGACACCTTGCATCAAGATAAACAAGTAAACTGAGAAGGTGAAGGCTGTTTGGATAATATACATGAAGAAGTCTTGCTTAGCAGGATTGAACAAGGTTCCTGAAGTGATTACTTCTTTATTTGACATGATTTCTGGTCCCAAGATCAAGAGAATAGCACCAAAGAAGACCAGCATCAAGGTCGCAGAGGCAACTACTGTATCATGAAAGATAGAGAGGAATTTAGGCAATTTAATATTGTCTAGACTTTCTTCCTTCTTACCAAAACGTCCTGCGATTTTATCTACAAACCAAATAGCAAATTGTTGTTGGTGACCAATCGCAAAGCCACCCCCACCAGTCAAACGTTGAGTTGCTTCAACAGTCATGTTTGAGCTAATTGCCCAGTAAAGTCCACAGATAATTCCGATAGCCGCTGTACCGTAAGCATTGCGCAATTGTGGAACCAAGAAGAGAACCATAAGAGAAACAGTTGCTGCTTGTTGCACCATGATATGCCCTGTGATAAAGAGAGTTCTCACTTTGGTGAGTTTACGGAAAGCCACTAGCAGAATATTGACCCCGAAACCGATCAAAAGGGCTGTTGTTGCAGTTCCGACAAAATCAGGAAACTCAGCTGCAATTTTGTTATTTGCGGCTGCTAGTCCAAAGTAAGGGTCGATAACTGCCGCACCAATTTGAAATTTAAAGTTGAGCGCTGCCAAGATCGGACGGAAAGTGGTAACCAAGCCTCCCGCACCAACGTTCAGCAACATATAACCAACTGTCGCTTTTACAAATCCTGAAAAGACTTCATGAGCTGGCTTTTTCAAAAGCGCATACCCAATTAGTACCAAGAGACCCACGAAAAATGCGGGATTCTGCAAAATATTGCTAGAAAACCAATTTAGAACACTTGAAATGACTTCCATAACTGTTCTCCTTTATTTGAATTGTTTTTGTAACTTTATTATATATTTTGAAAACACAAACAAAAAGACCAAGAATTACACAGCGGACTGTTCACTCTTGGACTGAACGATTTATGATATTTTTGAGAAATTTTACTTCCTCGTCACCTCATAGTAAGGAAGTAGGCGAGTATAAGTTTCTTCTAATTTTTCTAAAATCTCTGCTAATGTTTGATTTTCAATAAAAGAAACATCCGACTTTACCAAAACTTTACGGATTTCCTGATTGCGTACCTTCTCGCGTAAAGTGCGACGGTTCTCCTCAGTAGCCTCCACCTTATGACTTTCCCCATTTGAGTAGACTAGATAATAAATTCCTTCTACCACTGGAAGTTCTAAAACCTTGGCTTGCTTGTCTAAAGTCTGTTCATCTTTCTTGCGCTCAATGAAGCTGACTTCTAAGGAAATCCCAAAATCTGAGGGTTTCCCATACAAACGCAGCGCCAACATGGGTTCTGTTACCTGCCCCTCTCTCTGTAGATAGGCCCAGAAATGCGGTCGCAAGCGCTGCGCTTGATTCATCCACTGACTAGTCTGTTGAAGTTGCCATTCTGGATGACTTGCTTGGAAGTCCTTGGCCAGATTTGTAAAAGCCTTACGAGCCTCCTGGCCTTTGTGGCGCAATTCCAGCATCTTCTCTCGCTCATCTCCAGACTTATCTGGATTACGATACTGGATCCCCGCGTAAGATAGATAGTTTCTGATGGTTTCCATCATCGGTCTTTTCTCCTTTTTTCTAGCAAAAAATCAGGTCAAGCCTGATTTTGTTTATTCTGTATCTACGACAACATAGCGATTTGGCTCATCACCCTCAGAATAACTGGTCACTCCATCCATGCGTGAAATAATGCGATGGATAATCTTGCGTTCGCTATTCGACATTGGATCTGTTTGCTGGCTACGACCTTCCTCCAAAACGCGATTCGCTAATTTTTGAGCGTAGGTTTGCAAGACTTCTGCACGGTGTTCAACATAATCATTGACGTTAATCGTAATGTAGAAAGTTCTTGAATAGCGATTATAAAGGTAATTTTGCGCCAATAGTTGAAGAGCTTTCAAGACTTTTCCGTGATAGCCGATAATACGGCCTGGTTCATTCGTGTCAATTTGAAGATTGATGGTGCGGCGATTGTAGTCACTTGAAATCGTCCCTTCAACATCCATATCATCTACAATGGTTTGAACGTAGTTAGCTACTTCAGTTGCCACTTGTTCGATGTCATAACTTGGTTCTACTTTCAAGCCTAAATCTTCCAAAGATTGGCTTGTTGCTTCCTGCGTTTCAGTTTCTTTTTCTGGAGCAGATTCCACTTCCTCGGCAGTATCCTCTGGTTCCAAATCATTTAAAATTGAAATATGACCTGTTTCTTCCAAAATCGTGCTGGCATGTTTTTCATTTTTCAGGATTTCAGCCTTGACCTCTTCAGAAACACCTTGACCTTCTTCTTCAATCTTCTTAATCGCTTCAACTACATGCCCCAAATCAACAGTTGCTTCACTTACTGTTTTCACGGGTTCATTTTTTTCATTGACTTCTTTTGGAACCCCTTTAATGGCCTGCTGATTGGCTTTGATCACTGTCGTTTCACTAATCGCTTCGATATCAACTTGAGCCGGCTTCTTACCAAACAAGCCTAAGAATCCTTTTTTCTCTTTTGAAACGACCTTGATGTGGGCCTTCATTCTTGGAATGTCTAATTCTTTCAATCCTTTTTGGATTGCTTCTTCAACCGTTGAACCTGTAAATAATACCATTACCAGATTCCTCCTTATTTTTTCTTTTTCTGTGCTTTTTTCAAAGCTCTTCTCTTCTTGCCTTCTAAATCTTTTTCTGCTTGCGCCACTGCTTCTCTTTCAGCAATAATCTTGAAAGGATTGTTCAAAAAATAGGTTTGCAGAACTTGGTAAGCATTGGATACGGCCCAGTACAAGGCTACACCACTTGGGGCGGAGATGGCAAAAACAAAGATCAATACAGGCATACCATACATCATCCCTGTCGTAGCTCCACTTTTTTCGGACAAAGCTTTATTCGATAACCAGCTACTCAAGAAGGTAAAGACTGCCGCCAAAATCGGAAGGACAAAACTTGTATCTACTCCTCCCAAATTAATCCATAAAAAGTGACCTGTTTTCAAAAAGTCTACTCGACTCAAGGCTTGAAAGAGCGCCAAGAGAACCGGCATTTGTATTAAAATTGGCCAGAGAGAGGATGAATGTTTAATCCCTAACTCTTTATAGACCTTGCGCATCTCCTGGTCTAGCTTGGTTCTACTTTCCATATCACGACCCGGATATTGCTCTCGCAAAGCCTTGATGCGCGGTTGAGCCTCTTGCATTTTTCTAGAGGCAACCATCTGTGTCTGAAAGACCGGCAATAAAATCGTCCGGATCAAAATCGTGAAGAGAATAATCCCCACTCCGATACTAATATCAAAGGACAAAAAGCGGATAATTTCAGCAAAAAAATAGACGAATTTGCTCCAAAAGTCTGTCGAATCTGCTGTTATATCGCTAGCTGTACCATTTGTTGCACAGGCTGTCATGATAAACAAGGACAGGCCCAACAAACTAGTCAACTGTAGTTTCTTTTTCACTCCCATTTCCTTCCTGGTAAATCTTTGATAACTTTAATACGTGGAGTAGGTTTTTCTCCATCTCTGCATATTCCAAGGTTTCCACCCCTTTTCGGGCAATCACGACAAAATCAACATGCTCTACTAAACTCCCTTTTACACTTTGTAGAATGTGCCGGATTCGTCTCTTGATTTGATTTCTGGTAACTGCATTCCCCAGCTTTTTGCTGACGGACAGTCCTACTCGAAAATGGTTTTGCTGGTTTTCCAATTGGTAGACAACAAATTTTCGATTGGCAAAACTTGTTCCGTCCTTGAAAATCGCCTTAAAATCTTTCTCTCTTTTTACACGAAAGCTTTTCTTCAAAACTCAACTCCATCTATTAAATTACTACTATTATACCATATTTTTTGAAAAAGCCAATAACAGCAAGGTTTTAGACATTTTCTACATAAAAAAAGCTGGAAAATCTCTTTCCCAACTTCTTTTTACAATCAAATTTTACGTGTATTTACTTATTTTTTCAAGCGCTCAACATCGCGTGCAATCACCAATTCTTCATCTGTTGGAATAACCAAGACACGGATTTTCGCCGCATCAGTTGAGATATCTCCCGTTACACCAAAGACGTTCTTTTCTGGATCCACATCACAACCAAACCAAGAGATACCTGAGATGACATCTTCACGTACGTTTGCAGCATTTTCACCGATACCTGCTGTGAAGATAATCGCATCTGCTCCATTTAGGACTGCAAGATATTGGCCGATATGTTTTTGGATACGATCAACATACATTTCATAAGCCAAAGTTGCATCATGGTCTCCTGCTTCCATGGCAGCAATCACATCACGCATATCGCTTGACTGGCCAGAAACTCCCATGAGCCCTGATTCACGATTGAGAACGCGACTAATATCTTCAGGGGTATTGAAATCCTCTGTATATTGCATGAGATAAGGGATGATAGCAGGGTCAATATCTCCTGTACGAGTTCCCATCATCACACCTCCAAGTGGTGTGAATCCCATAGAAGTATCCACAGACTTCCCACCCTTAACAGCTGTGATAGAAGCCCCGTTACCAATATGGCAGGTAATCAATTTCAAATCTTCTAGAGGACGGCCCAAAAGTTTCGCTGCTTCTTCTGCGACAAACTGGTGGCTTGTCCCGTGGGCACCATATTTACGAACCTTGTTGTCTGTGTAGTATTTAGTTGGTAGAGGGTAGCGATAAGCCTTCTCTGGCATGGTTGTGTGGAATGAGGTATCAAATACGACAACACTGGTAATATCTGGCAGCAATTCCTTAAATGCGCGAATTCCAGCTGCGTTAGCTGGATTGTGAAGAGGAGCCAAGAGTCCCAATTCCTCAACTTTTTCTAACACATCTCCCTCAACAACTGTTGATTCCTTGAAATATTCACCACCTGCAACGACGCGGTGGCCGACACCTGTAATTTCGTCGTACCCTTTGATAATGTCAAAACGAATCAAGTCATCTAATAAAATTTTAACGGCTTGTGTATGGTCTTCAATATCAAGAATTTGTTGCTCCGAACGACCGTCAAATTTTACTGTTGAGATCGAATCCTTCAAGCCAATACGTTCAATCAAGCCTTTCGCCAATACAGTTTCTTCTGGCATTTGGTATAGTTGCCATTTCAAGCTTGAGCTTCCTGCATTGATTGCAATTGTTTTTGTCATAAGATGATACCTCTTTTTAAGCGTTTTCATCTATTATAACAAAATCTCTTTTATATTTCAGTACCTTTGCTCCAATTTTGAAAATTTTCTTTAAAGGTCAACAAAACTGACGGATCTTGCAAGCTAGTAAGAGGGTAGACAAAGGGTTCTATTTCCTTGTCTCTTTTCTTCTGTAAGACAAAAATACTTTTAGCTTGGCTTGCAGTTGAGAAAATATCCTCTGGCAGAGCGATGATAGCAGCCAGACTCACTTCGTCTTTGAGCCACCCTTTTAATGAGTCACTTTGAGGGCTGGTCAATAAATCACTCGGAGCTAGAAAAATAGCATAGCCATTTGACTTAAGGTACTTGAAGCCTTGTTCCATCAGCAAATGGTGGGCATAGGTATGCTCTTGACTAGAAGCCACTTGATAGCGAGAAGCGATGGCATCGTCTGGGTAATAGCCTACAGGCAAGTCGCTGATGACCACGTCGCTTTCTTTAAGCATTTGCGGACGAACGGCATCTCCTTGGACAAAACCAGCCTGCAAACCAATCACATCTGCCATACTGGCTGCCAAATCAATCAGCAAGTCATCCACTTCGATTCCCAAGTAATCTACTTTTTTAGCAAGAGAAGTCAAGAAAGTAGCCCCCAAAATCCCCATACCAGAACCTATTTCGAGGATGCTAATTTCCTCTTGATCCAGCAACTCTTCCACAATAAGTACCAAGAGGAGGGCAATGGCATCCGGCGTAAACTGGTGATTGGCCTGTAAAGGCTCCGTTTGTCCCGCCTTCATCAAGAGAAACTGGTAGGTCTTGAGCCACTCTTCCTTGCGAAGTGCTAAGCGCTTAAGGGCTTGATTGTTCTCCTTGACCTGCTTTTGCTCAGTCTCGCCATCTAGATAAATGCTGTTTTGCTCTACTAAGGCATCATAAAAGTTGGTCGCCAAATCACTTTGGATGACTTGGACATTCTCTAGTAAATACGTATAAGCTTGTTCAATTTTTTCAAAATCCATATTCCTATCTTATCAAAATTCCCCTATTTTTTCCATCTGAAGAGAAAAAATCACTGCTTTAGTCAGCGAGTGATTTTTGGGCTATAGTTAAAAAGAGCTCTGCGTAATTTC
This sequence comes from Streptococcus sp. oral taxon 064, assembly GCF_001683375.1. GTDB lineage: Bacteria > Bacillota > Bacilli > Lactobacillales > Streptococcaceae > Streptococcus > Streptococcus oralis_S. The sequence goes on from NZ_CP016207.1 coordinate 523,355, forward strand.
CGAGGAAAAGACCTTCAGCACTATAGAGAATCTGACTACCAATGCTCGAAAAACCAAACTGGGCGAGCTTGGTTTCCAGTTCAGCTAAATCAAAACCATGGTGGTTGGTATCTGTCTTGACAAAATCAGCAATGAAAACTTGTCCATTCTCCCTAAGATGATAGTGAAACATGGCAAGAGTCGCATCTAGATCAGGCATATGATGAAGAACCCGACTGACAACAATCAGGTCAAATTGCTGTTCCAAGGGATTTGCCAGTAAATCCTGCTCCAAAAACTGGATATTCTTGATGTCTTGTTGCTCTGCTTTCAAACGGGCTTGCTCCAGCATTTTCTCCGAGATATCTACAAGGGTAACCGACTTGGCCTGCTTGGCTAGGGGCAAAGCTAATAGACCTGTCCCACCACCGAAATCCAGAATTTCTTTGTCTGATAGAAGAGCGATCTGTTTTTCAACTGCTTGACAAACCAAATTTGCAAGAAAGATATTTTTGGGCGAATCAAAAGTTTCTGCTTTGTGATTAAAATCATGTTTCATGCTTTTAGTTTAGCACAAAGAAGTTGAATTGACTAGGATTTGTCTTTCTTTTCAGACTTTTCTTCTGATTTTTTCTTCCCTGCTTGATTGCTTGAATCAGTCGCTACCTCTTCCTTTTTAGCTGTTCTCTTTTCTTGGGTTTTCATCTGAGGAAAGAGAAATTCATAGTTGCCCTTATTCATACGAACACTTGTTGCAAAACCTGTTTTCGTATTGTGATACCTGACTTTTCCTAAGTTAAAGACTCGTTCTCCACTTTCTTGTTCAACCTTATCTTTACTTCGCTTGGCCATAGCAAAAGCTGCCAACTTTTCTTTGTTTAGGGCAAAGTCTTTGTGATGGGCGACTTGCCGATTCAAATAAAACTGCAACAAAAGGCTAAAAATGGCTGCCATGGTGACTGCATATAAGAGAACGCCTGCCTTAACTTTTTGCTTTTTCCACACGATAGATGAACTCCCTTTCTAAGCCTTTTTGAAACTGGAAACGGAAGCGAACCAGTTGATTTCCCTCTGTAATTTGAGCTGATTTAAGTCCATAAACCATAGGTTGGTAGCCCCGTCCGCTGGCATCGGTCTTCCGAAAATCATCCGATTTAGATTTCCCTATAGAGATATCCTTACCATCCTGTTTCATGTAGAGGCGATTGCCTTCTACCTTTTCAAACTGCGAACGCTCTAACTCTGCCTCCAGTTGATCCACAAACAAGAGCCACTCTTTTTGCTCGCTTTGCTGCTGGTAACGAACTTCTGAAATGAGGAGCTGACTCATAGCTTGAAAAAGTAGCAAACCTCCGCTAATGACGATAAGGGCAATCAGAGATTCTAAAAGAGTGAAAGCTCTTACCTTACTGCTCTTTAAGATCGAGCAATTTCTCTGAACCATGGTAGACCTCCAATCCTTTTTCACTAGCAAATACCTGAATCTCCACTCCATTTATGTTTACCTGATTTTGCCCTGTTTGCAGAGCCATCTTCGCCACACGCAAGACTTCTTCCTTTTGCAAGATTTCTGCCTCTTCTTGTCTATTTTTCTGAATTTTCCCCAAAAGAAGGGTCGCAATGCTGGCAAACACAGCCAAAGCTACTACTGCTTCTAGTAAGATTACTGCCCTAATTTTTTGTTTCCTTAATGCGTTTAATTTTTCCATTTCCTAGATATAATTGATAGCGAATCGCTCCTTTGCTGGTTTGAAATTCAACCTTAGCCAGGGACGAATTGCCTCCAGCTCGGTCAAATATAATGCTTTGTCCTGAGGGTGCCTGAATTCCTTTAGGAACGGTCAAGTTTTGACTGCCATTGCTGATCGTCTGTCCATCTAAGTTCAGACTGGTCTTTTGCTGACTGGCTACACTGCGTTTTTGCGTTTCCCGGTAGAGTTCTTCAAACTCCATAAAGAAAATCTGCTCTTCTACCGCTGCAAAACTGGATTGAACAGAACCAGACAAGCCCAAAGCAAGGACACTCACAAGTCCCAAAACTAAGAGACTTTCCAGCATAGTAAAGGCCTTAATCTGCAACAGTTTGACTTGTTTTTTGTTTTGCATGGTAGTCTTTATAAGCTTTGGCTTGCTCAGCTGTGATACGACCGTCCGCTTGTAATTTGCTGAGGCTGGCGTCATCATTTTTGTCCAAACGATAGAGTTCTGCCTGGCTTTCCACAACCTTGACAACAGCAGCTTTTCCTTTATCATCTACGGCATCCTTTTGCTTGGTCAAATTGGGCACAAAGAGCAAGAGGAGTACGCTGATGATAAGCAAGACGACTAACATTTCTACCAAAGTGAAAGCTTTAACCTTGGCTTTTTTTAAATTTGTCATGAGTTTTTTCATTTTAAAAATTTACCTCCATATTTTGATACATGGGCATAAGCATTGCCGCATAAAGTAAAACGATAATCAGGGCCACAAAGATAAAAACCAGTGGCTGTACTAAGTTCATGGTGCGGTTGACTCGGGTAAAAAAGGCTTCCCAAGTTTTTTCAGCATAGATTTCCAACTCGCTCCCAAGCTTGGACTTGACTTCCCCATACTCGATGATGAGACTCAACTCCTTTTTAAAGAAAGGATAGGTCGCTATGGTTTGAGAAAATTCGCGGCCATTTTGCAGGGCTTGAGCCAGATCTTGACCAATTTCTTTAAAGAGCTGGGAGCCTTGTTCCTGCATGATCTGAAAAATCTGCGTCAGCTCCATCCCCTGTGAAATCATATTGCCCCATTCACGCGCGTAATAAGCCGTCAGATAGGTCTGGACAAAGATTCCTAGAAAGGGAATCCGTGCTAACATTGAGAAGACCCGCATCTTGGAACTTCTTTTGTAGAAAGTGAGGGCTAAAATTAGAGACAGAGCGCAAACCAGCACTAGTCCCAGAAATATTTGTGGCAGATTGCCGATGATTTGAGTGGCGATATTGCTACTGTCCAGTTGAGGGAGCAAATAATTCCTGAGCCCCAGCATGATTAGCAGGAGAAATCCCAGCAAAATCAGGGGATAAGTCGCTACTTCAATTAACTTCTTCTTGACCTTGGACAAATTATCCAGATATTCTTCTATCTTCCCTAGACTCAGATGGAGATTTCCATGAACTTCAGCTAGAGATAATTGAGTCACAATAACACTTGAAAACCCCAAACTTTCCATCATTTCTGAGAAGGATTTCCCCTGAGACAAGCCTTGGTGCATCTGGGCTACATAGTCCTTTTCCAGCAGGGCACTTCTGCCCAAGAAAGAAGTAATTTCCACCAAATGAAAGCCACTGGAGAAGAGGTTGTTAAACAAGGTGATGATTTTCTTCTGCTTAGCTGTAGCTAATTTTTTCCGTTTCAGCCTGAAGACTTGTGATATGTCCAGCTTTAAGAAGCTGATCAATCTGCTCATTCCAGCTAGTTGGCTGGTGTTCTTGATAGTCTTTGTTTGCAAAGTCAACGATTCCTCCTCCCCCAATTAATCTCTGGTAGCAGACTCCTTGCAGGACAACTGCTAGTTCCTCCTCCGTCACACCCAACTCCAGAAGGCGTTCATAAACACCTCGGATACTCTTGGCATGAATGGTTGAAAAAACTGTCGCACCTGTCAAACTGGCTCTGACCACTGCACGCGCTGTCTCGCTGTCACGAATTTCACCAATAATCAAGAGGTCAGGACGATGCCGAAGAGACAGTTTGATCAGATTTTCATAGGTCAATCCAATCGCCTCATTCAACTGCAACTGGAGCATGTCGTCCTGCTTGATCTCGACAGGATCTTCAATGGACATAACCTGCTGTCCTTTAAACAGAGACTTGGCTAATTCGTGCATCAAGGTCGTCTTGCCACTTCCAACTGGACCTGCAAATAGATAGAGCCCCCGTTGCCTGTACTGCTCACCCAGTTCGTTCATATCCTGAAACCAGAAATGCAGGTCCTGTTCCTCATCGTGCAACAAACGAATAACCAAACTCTCATGCCCCCGATAATCTCCCACGGTAGACAAACGCAGAGAAGACACCTTCTCCCCATGCTGATAGTCGCAAGAGCCCAGCTGACTACGTCTCTTCTCTCCTACGTTCATACCCGCTACAAACTTAAAATGACTAATCACAGCAGCTAAAACATCAAACTCATAGGAGTCAACTAGACACCGTTCGTCTCCAACCCGCATGTGAAGCTCGTAGGACTTTTCCTTGGGGATAAAATAGATATCCTGGGCCTTCTTTTCTTTCGCAGTAGCAATAATTTTCTGTGCAATTTCTTGTACCATATCGCCCTCCTTATCTAACTATTCGCAAAAAAAAATAAAAAAAGCAACTTAAAAAGTTACTTTTTTATCTCCATTTCATACGGCAAGAACGGTGTTTTTCTTGACCTGTTTGTTTTTCGTAGCCTGGACGTAGCTTTTCATCGGGGATGACTTGCTCATCCTGCAAAAGTGCCAAAGAATGGTACTGTTGCAAATACTCATCACACTCATCACACCAGCGCTGATCAGCAGGATCCCAAAAAATAGTCATCAAATCACTCCGACTCTTATAAAGAGGATTCTTCTTTTCCAGCTCAAACCAGCATGATTTATAATATTTTAGAGCATCATAGTACTTGTCAAAAGATTGACTCATGATGACATCTTCTTCCCAACCTTCTATGAACCACCACGGTTCAAAATCCCCATACATTTCTATAACACGATACATTTTCACTACTTCCTTTGTACCGTATATTATAACGAATTTTCTAGAACAATGAAAGGATTTTGCTTGCCTTTCCCATCAGGAAGACTTCTTTAAATACCTTTTCAGCCTATCATAAAAATAGGAGTCCTTTATTGACCCCTATTTTTATCTTTTTAGGCTTGATAACGTTTCACACCATCTAGGTAGGTTGCTACCAATTCCAAATCTTTATCTAGTACGATAAAGTCGGCATCGTAACCTTCACGGATTTGACCACAGACATCATCGATGTGAACAGATTTTGCTGGGTTGAGGCTGGCCATCATGACTGCTTCATGCGGATTCGCAATTCCCCATTCGACCACATTCTTCAAACCATCTTTGAGTTTGAGGATAGAACCTGCCAAATTGCCTGTAGATTTGAGGCGAGCAGTTCCATTAGCAACTACTACCGGGAATTCTCCTAACATGTAGTCTCCATCTTCCAAACCACCCGCTGTCATACAGTCTGTGATAAGGGCGATATTTTCTGTTCCCTTTTGTTTGAGCAAAATATCACAGGCCTTTGGATCTACGTGGTGACCGTCACAAATCAATTCTGCATAAGTATGTGGCAACTCATACATGGCTCCCACCATACCGAGCTCACGGTGAGTCAACCCACGCATTCCATTGTAGGCATGTACCCAAACACTCGCTCCAGCATCGACTGCTTTTTTAGCTTCATCAAAAGTCGCATTGGAGTGTCCAAGAGCAACGGTCACTCCTTCACCCGTAATTGTACGAACAAAGTCTTCTACACCTTCACGTTCTGGCGCAAGGGCGATTTTATTGAGCAGGCCATTAGCTGCTTTTTGCCAAGCACGAAACTCATCCATACGAGGATCTTTCATATAGGCAGGGTTTTGAGCTCCCTTGTATTTCTCTGTGAAATAAGGCCCTTCAAAATAGATTCCACGAATCTTGGCTCCACTTGCTTCCTGGTAACGAGCGCCGATATTTTCAGTTACCGCAAGCAACTGCTCGTAAGAGGAAGTCAACGTCGTTGGCAAGAAGCTGGTAACACCCGTGCTAAGCAATCCTTCACTCATGGTATGAAGGGTCCCTTCGATGTTATTGTCCATGACATCCACACCGCCAAATCCATGAATATGGGTATCCACAAGTCCTGGGGCAATGCTATAACCTGTATAGTCAATCACCTCAGCTCCTTCAGGAATCTGTTCTACATGTTTACCAAACTTGCCATCCACAAGTTCCAAGTAACCGCCACGACGAACTCCGTGTGGGTAGAAAAACTGATCCGCTTTAATATAATTAGGCATAATGATAACCTCCTTGATAGATTTATTCTAGAATTTATTATGTCAATTACATTATAAACCTTTCTTTTTCATTTGTAAATGGTATAGACCTATTTTCTAGAGATATTTTAAAAGAGCTGGATTTCTCCAACTCTTTGATCTTATTTTGATTTTACAGGTAGTTCTTGAGCAGCCTTAACAGCAGCTGCAATCGTCTCTGCATAGAGTTTAGCACCTTCTTCAATCATGTTGCTATCATTCCCAAAGTGGACTTGGTCGGTTCCAGCCCAGATTTCAGGGTGTTCCTTAGCGACCTTATTCCAGTCAGCGATGCTCACGTAAGGATTCTTTTCAGCTAATTCTCTCGCATAAGCCGCATACTGCTCCACTGATGCATAAGTGTCCTTGCTCTTGTCTCCCTCATAAGGTGTCACCAGTATCAGATGGTGTCCTTTCGGTAGATTGTTAACGATGCTGTCCAAATCATTCTTATAGCCTTCAGGATTGTTGACCCCCGTTGCAATGACAACTGTTTTTAGCAGCGCCTTGTTCTGACTGTTGTTGAGCATGATGTCATTGGCTTGCTTGGTCGTTCGACTAACTTGGGCATTGATATTTGCTTCAGGAAGTGCCTCTTGTAAAGCTGTATTGGCACGCAAGGCTACCGAATCTCCTATTAGGCTTGTTCCCTCAGAAATTCCTAGACGACTCAGTTCAGCTTGTTCAGCAAGAGTCTTTGTTTGTCCTATATTGGTCTGGGCTTGTTTGAAACCATTGACCATCAAGTCTGTCTCAAAAGCTCCAACTTGAGGAGCCACAGCTATGATAATCAAGGTAATCAAGGTAAGAATGCCAGCACCAGTAGCACTAATTGGTTTAATATGAGGTAATCGACTAATCTTCCGTATTAAAGGATTGGATTTACCGGCAATCAACGGCTCAATAATATAGAAGGATAGGATAGCAAAGAAATAAGAAAAGATGATTGTCAGAATAACAGCAGGCAGATTACTCATCAGCTGAGAAAAGATAATATAAAAAGGCCAGTGGAAAAGATAAACCGCGTAGCTGGTATCCGCTAAAAATGTGATGATCCGAGGTTCTTGTATCTCAGGCGTTTTCTCATGCAAGACACGCGCAGCAAAAATCATGGTCACTGCCGCTAAACTTGCTAGCAAGAAGCCAAATAAGTACGCAAACAGGTAGGTGAACTTGACAAAGAAAGTCAAGAGCACTAACACCAAAAGCCCCGCAATAAACACCAGTAGATTTTGACGAAGGTCCCACATCCGGTCAAATTGCTTGACTAAATCGCTCGTCTGACGAACCCCCACAACTGTCGCCAAAATGCTTCCTAAAAAGAAGGGATAGACATGGGTCAAACTTGAAAAGTAGACAGATGAATAGGAACTAGCCATTAGACTACCAATAAACATGGAGAAAAAACTAATGATAAAAGCTCCCGCAGAAAGGAGAAAGACCATCCCTCTCAATTGACTACTAGATTTTGAACGTTTCGATAAGAACCAAACCGCTAAGCCCCAAAGGATATAGTAGTGAACCTCAACAGCTAGGCTCCAGTTGTGAACAAAGAGATGCGGAATGAACTGGGATTCATAACTTCCCCCTGTTAACATTTCGTAGAAGTTGGTCATAAAACCGAGAACTCCAGCAACCTGGCCACCAATTCCAGCAACATAGTCTTGACGAACCAAGAAAGTAAAAGGCATGGTCACCAAAACCATCAGCACCACAGGTGGCACGATACGATAAAACCGTCTCTTAAAAAAGCCTAGTAAATCGATCTGGCGTGCCTTCCCAAATTCTTCTAAAAGGAGGGAGGTGATCAAAAATCCTGAAAAAGTGAAAAAGACATCTACCCCAAAGAAGCCTCCAGGAAAGATTGTTTGAAAGAAGTGGTACAAAAGCACCAAAAGTAAACCTGTAATCCTAATCAAGGAAAACCATTTAATACGCATACGAGTCTATTCTCCATTAAATTAGGAAGCAAAACACCACCTAATTTCCATTCCATTATACTCCCTATTCTATCAAAAAAATAGGAAAAATCCTAAGAGAAAACTTAGGATTTTGGCATTCTATTTTTACACTTTAGAAATTGCGCCCTGACTTGTTGTAGCCATATTTTTCTACAAAATACTCACGAAATTCCAAGAGATTGTCATCCATGATGGCTTGACGCACTTGCTTCATCAGATTGAGCAAGAAGTAGAGATTGTGGTAACTAGTCAAGCGGATACCAAAGGTTTCGTCTGCCTTGAGTAGGTGGCGAAGATAAGCGCGTGTATAGTTCTTACATGTGTAGCAATCACACTCAGGATCCAGTGGCGTAAAGTCCTCAGCGAATTGGGCATTTTTGACAACCAAACGTCCTCGGCTGGTCATACAAGTTCCGTTACGAGCGATACGAGTCGGCAAGACACAGTCAAACATATCCACACCACGAATCACACCATCAATCAAGCTATCTGGCGCTCCCACACCCATCAAATAGCGAGGTTTGTTTTCAGGAAGAAGTTGGGTTGTGAAGTCCAAGACTGCATTCATCTCTTCGTGGGTTTCCCCCACTGCTAAGCCACCGATAGAGTAACCTGGGAAATCCATGCTGACAAGGTCATGAGCTGACTGACGGCGAAGGTCTTCAAATCCTGCCCCCTGCACAATCCCAAACAAGCCTTGGTCATGCGGACGACGGTGAGCCTTCAAACCACGCTCAGCCCAACGGCTGGTACGTTCGATTGATTTCTTAACGTAATCATAGGGTTGGTAAAACTGAGGACATTCGTCAAAGGACATCATGATGTCTGAGCCCAGATTGTTCTGGATAGAGATGGCCTTTTCTGGCGATAGGAACATCTTGGAACCATTGAGATGGTTTTTAAAGGTTACTCCTTCTTCTGTGATATTTCGACTATCCGCTAGAGAATAAACCTGAAAACCACCACTATCCGTCAAGATGGGCTGATCCCAGTTCATGAACTTGTGGAGACCGCCTGCGCGTGCGATGAGTTCGTCTCCTGGACGGAGCCACAAGTGATAGGTGTTTGACAGGATAATCCCTGAACCCATCTCCTTCAACTCCTCTGGTGATTGAGTCTTGACCGTGGCTTGGGTCCCAACTGGCATAAACATAGGTGTCGGGAAGGTACCGTGCGGCGTGATGATTTCTCCCAGACGAGCTCCTGTGTGTTTCTCTTTCTTAATCAAACGGTATTTGATTGGTGAATCTGACATTTTTTACCTCCGAAGCTGGGAAAAACAGTCCCAGTTCATACTTTGCGCCCAAAGGCATACTGTATGATTTTATCAAAAAAAGCTGGAACTGTCACGAACTATGGTATAATGAGAGAATGAAATACCCAAAAATTGATTTAAAAACTATTCGTCTGCAGGCTAGGCAATTTCAGGCTGAAAATCCCCGCCTCTTTCTGGTCTATCTCTTACCTAGCATACTGGTTATCTTGTCAGGCTTTCTCAACCCCTTGGCTCGTCTCCAAGAAAGTGTTTTAGAGCAATCCTTTTTCAGCATGCTGGCACAAGTTCTCCAAGCCTATCTCTTCCCGCTAGTAGTTTCTTTTATGAGCACGATTTTTCTAGTAGGTGCTGCCTTTGCGACACTCCGACTCCTCAAGGATCCTGATACGGAACTCTCAGTAAAATCAAGCCTGGCCCTCTTTGCTGAAGAGCGCTTCTCGCAAACCTTCCTAACTCTGCTCCTCAAACGTTTCTACCTCTTTTTATGGAGCATTCCAAACTTAGTAGGCATTTATTTCCTCTTTTATAGCAATCTCTTGGCTAGAAGATTTGTTGCCCTACATCCTGAGTTTCCAAAACTAGACCTCTCATCTATTGAAAACGAGCAATTCCTTATGACCTTTGGGCTCTACTTTTTTGCGAGCCTCATCTTGATGATTGTAGGAAATGCCCTCTATATCCCGCAACATTACGCCTACTCGCAGGTAGAATTCCTCCTCTGCGACACTCTAGATTTAGGGCAGGCTAAACCCAGTCAAATCCTGAAAACCAGTCGTTTCTTGGTGAAAGGTTACAAATTTCAACGCTTTGTCCTCGATTTACAACTACTTCCTTGGTACTTCCTCAATTGGATTACTTTTGGAATTGCTAGTTTTTCAATCCTTCCCTATATCCAAAACAATCATATCTTCTTTTACAGAGCCCTACTAGCCCGTAAACGTCGAAATGGATAAGAGCATACAAAAACCAGCATCGTTCAGGACGCTGGTTTTCTTATTTCAAAAGTAACATACTCAGCAGAGTCAAAATAGTGGGCCCACCTTGCTTCAGAATAATCTTCTTGTTTACCCTGAAGGAATGACACACAAAAAAGAAGCGAGAACTCAATCAGTTCCCAACTTCCATTTTAATGATTAGTTCATTGAAACGTGAACGTGGTCATAGTGGTTTTCGGTTACGCTGCCACGGTCTGGCATTGGATTCCACGTGTAGGCTGGTCCATATTTACTATCATATGGAGCGTAGAAACGTTGTTTCCAGATGATGTAGTTGATACCACGGCTAGCCATATTTTTGACTGCATATTCTGCAATTTGATCCCCGAGTGCTGAACTCACTGGAACCATGAAGTCGATGGCCAAACCTTTACCATGGTCCCCACTGTCACCAGGACGGTAGCCACTAAAGGATGTAATCCCAAATAAGTTGGCTACTTCTTCTTTAAAGGCTGCAGTTTGTGGTTGAAGACCAGCATTCTCAGACTTAGCTACAGCAAGTCCTGCATAGTCAGGAGCCGCTGGAGCTGAATACGTTCTTGAAGGAGTTTGGCTTTGCTCTGCTTGATAAGTCGAAGTTACAGTGTCAGAAGTTGCTGTTGATGCTGCTGTTTCTTCTGCTGCACTTGTTCCTGTTGTATCAGCAGGCGTTTCAGTTGCCGGCGCAGCTGCTACTGGTGCTTCTGCTGGAGTTGTTGCTGCCGTTTCTTCGGTCGCTGGAGTCGCCACTTTTGGAGCTTCTTCAACTGGACTAGTTGTTTCTGCTACTGGTGTTTCTGCTACTGGTGCTGCCGCTGGAGTCGTTTCTGCTGTTTCTTCAGCTACTGGTGTTTCTGTAGATGGTTTCTCTTCAGCAACTGTCGCTGTCTCAGAAACTTCTGAACTTGGCGCTACTTCTGCTGGTTTTTCAGTCTCTGTTGCAGTTGGAGCTTCCTCAATTGGTTGAGAAAGATCTTCCACTTGAACTGTTTGTTCATCAACTGTCACTTGATTCGTCGTCAAATCAGCTGTCGCAGTCGTCACTTCTTCACTAGCATCTGTTTGAGGAGTTTGGATTTCAACTTCCGTCACTTCTTCTTCCTCATTGACAGTTGTAGTGAGAACAGTATCTGGGAAAATCAAGTCCATATTGGTAATTTTATTCAAATTAGCAAGGACCGTCACATCTACTCCCAAAGCTTCTGCAATCGTGCTCAGGGTATCACCATACTGAACTGTATAGCTGTTTTTGTTCTCGTTTTTCGTCACGTCATTTTGGATTTGCTCAACACTACGTGCTGTCCATGCAATTTCTTGCGCTTTAGCTCCTAATGTGGGAGCAAGAGACAAGGCTACTGTTGAGGCTAAAATAATTCTTTTCTTCATTCGTTCATATTCCTTTCAAATGAGTACCTGTCTATCATAACACAAAAAAAGCAGAAAAAAGCCCTCTCGGGCCTATTTAACAGAACTGTCTATTCCTTGTAACAAACTCGATTACTTGAAATAGTTTGTTAGGTTTCTGTCACAAAACTGACACAATCTTCTCGTCACTTATCCTCAAAAATATAAGGAATATCTGCTAACTCTTGAATCCTGTGATTCCCTTCATAAGAAGACTCTAAAAAGTTGATGCTTTGAAGGCCACTATTCTGGGCAAATTCCACATCCAAAGTCCTGTCCCCTATATAATAGGTCTTCTCAGGATCCAGCTGATACTTATCTAACAGATAGTCAGCCGCTTGTGAATTAGGCTTGCGCGCAAAGCCACTCTGACTGGTTAAAATCTCTGTAAAATAGAACTCCAACCCCAAGTCTCTTAAAATAGTAAGCGCATTGTCTCCCTTATGAGTATAGACAAACTGCTGAATCCCTGCTTGGTCTGCCCAAGCTAGCACTTCACGCGCACCTGGCATCAAAACTACCTGAGGATTCTTCTCAGCCAGACTCTGGGCACGTACCTGATTGAGCACTTCCGCATCCAGGTTTCTCTCTTCTGCCACCTGCTCCAGCAAATCCTGCACAGAATACCTGAGAATAAACTCTCTCACTTTCTCCTTATCATAAGGAATAGAAAACTGAGCAAAGGTCTGCTCAATCCCTGACAAAATCGCTTCGTAAGAGTCCAATAAAGTCCCGTCCAAATCCCAAATAAAGGCTATTTTTTGCATCTCCTATCCTTTCAAGCTCATATAACGCTGGTAACGGTAACGTAGAAATAACCAACGAAAAACATTATCCAAGAGAGTCCCTGCCCAAATACCAGGCAAGCCCCAACCAAGAACAATACCCATCAGATAAGCTGTCCCTATACGGATACACCACATCCCAATACTTGTCGCATAAAAGGGGAGGCGAGCATTTCCCAATCCCTGCCACACTGCCGTATATATAACTGTCCCTGTCGCCATGGGAGTTCCTAGTAGAGAGAACAGTGCCACCAAAACGCTCGCTTCAACTGCTATAGGGTCCGTCGTATAGAGATGAGTCAATGGTGTCCCCAAGGCATAGATACTGAGAGTTAAGGGCAACATGAGAAGCAGAGAAAGCCAAAAGGTTTGCTTGCTTACCTCGTCTACTCTTTCCCAGTTATCCTCTCCAACTGCTCGAGCCACCTGCATGACCGTTGCCGTAGCGACACCAAAGGCAGGCATGTAGTTAAACTGGGTCAAGACTTCTCCAACTGCATTCCCCGCTACTGCCTCCGTCCCAAAAGAAACAACCAAGGCAATGATTACTACATCTCCAGCTCGCATCATGAGACGTTCTCCTGCCGCTGGCAAAGCCAAAGTCAATAGTTCCTTATCTAAACCAAAAGTCGGTTTCTCAAAAGGCAGCTTTAATTGCGACCACAAAATCACAAGACCGACTAAGCGAGACAAGATAGTCCCCCAAGCAACACCTGCTATCCCCATATCAAGGACAAAAATAGCTAGACTTGAAAAAAGAATATTCAAGGCATTGGATAAAAGACTAACATAGAGGGGTAGACGCGGATTATGTGTTGCACGAATCAAGGCACCTAGACTCGTCATCAAGCCCAAGAGAACAATCGATCCACCCACCAAAGATAGGTAAAGTCCACCACTCTCAGCCACCTCCTGCTCAGTTCCCAAAAATCCTATCATCTCTTGCCCAGCAAAGATGGATAAAGCGCCTAAAAGTGCACTCAGCAATAGAGTTATCTTGAGAGCCTCTGTCACGTGATAAGCCAACTTGGACTGATCTTTCTGCCCCAAACTTTTTGAAATAACACTGGAGATAGCAGCTCCCAGAGCGATAAAAATCGCCTGGTAAATGGTGATAATATTGCCAGCGACTGAAACACCTGAAATAGCGATTAAGCCCAAGTGAGCGACCAAGTAACTATCCACCATGCCCATAAGCATCTGCAAAAAGTTTTCACCCATAGCTGGCAATGCAATATTAAGAATGTCTTTATTTTTCTTAAACAATCCTTCCTCCTGATGAAAAGAAACTCAGTTGGTTTCCCAACCGAGTTTACTCCCTCTGTCTTAAAGTCCTAGATAAGTCTCAACCGCTGCTTGCATGTCAGCAGCTGCCACTGTTGTTTTATGACGAACTGGAGCTGTTTCAAGGCCATCAACCGCTGGTGGCACTGCCACTCCTGAAATGTCATGTAATTGAGCCAAGGCTTCAAAGTCAGTCAAGCCTGCTTTTCCTGTTACCGCTTCTACGGCAACCACTGGGAACTTGTATGGACTAGCTGTTGATGCAATCACTGTCTTAGTCGCATCGCCAGTAGCTGCTTGGTATTTTCTATAAACAGCTGAGGCAACCGCTGTGTGTGGGTCCTCGATGTAAGCATCTGTTTGATAAACACGTTTAATTTCTGCCGCAGTTTCTTCCTCAGTCGCATATTCAGCTGCAAAGAGTTCCAGAATCGCTGCATCAAAGTCTGTCAATTCATATTGTCCTTGTGTACTCAAAGCATTCATGAGTTCAGCTGTCTTAACCGCATCATTCCCCAAAAGATGGAAAATCAAACGCTCCAAGTTTGAAGATACTAAGATATCCATAGATGGGCTAGTCGTTACTTTAAACTCACGTTTCTTATCGTAAACACGTGTTTTAAAGAAGTCAGTTAAAACATTATTGTCATTTGAAGCACAGATCAATTTACCAACTGGCAGACCAATTTGTTTAGCATAAAAGGCAGCCAAGATATTTCCAAAGTTTCCAGTTGGTACTGTGAAGTTGACTTTTTCACCAGCTACAATCTCACCAGTCTTAACCAACTGAGCGTAGGCATAGACATAATAAATAACCTGTGGAACCAAGCGACCAATATTCATAGAGTTAGCTGATGAAAATTGCAGTTTATTGGCAGCCAACTTTTCACGAAGAGCTACATCGTTAAACATATGTTTCACATTTGTTTGCGCATCATCAAAGTTTCCATCAATAGCGATAACATGAGTATTGTCGCCAGTCTGAGTAGTCATTTGCAACTCTTGTACCTTGCTGACACCGTCTTTTGGATAAAAAACGATAATCTCAGTACCAGGCACATCGGCAAATCCTGCCATAGCAGCTTTTCCAGTATCACCAGATGTCGCTGTCAAAATGACAATCTTGTTCTCTAAACCATGCTTTTTAGCGGCTGTCGTCATAAAGTATGGCAAGATAGACAAGGCCATATCCTTAAAGGCAATTGTTGAACCATGGAACAATTCCAAGTTGTATTGCCCATCCAGTTTCACCAATGGCGCAATAGCTGGAGTATCAAACTTGCTATCGTAGGCATTGTTGATACAGTAGTCCAACTCCTCAGCCGTAAAGTCATCTAAAAAGGCTGATAAAACTAATTTGGCCACTTCTTGGTAAGAAGCATCTTTTAATGTTTCAAAGTCCAAATCCACCTTTGGATAAGTAAGTGGTGTAAACAGACCACCATCCGTCGCCAAACCTTGCAAAATAGCTTGGCTGGCAGTTACTGTATTATTGGCATCACGCGTTGATTGATAAACTAATGTCATGAATCTCTATCCTTTATCTATAGTCTCTTCCATTATATCATGATTTTTCAGAAAATTCTCCCTTTATAAGAGAAATTATAATCCCAATTCTTTCTTCAAAGGCTCTAAATAAACCATTTCTTGCTTGCCTCTCTTCTCCAGACCTTCCTCAGCTAGGGTGAGTAAATCTTTAGAAAACTCGAGAACCGCAGCTTCTTCTTCATCTGTAAGTTTTTTCTTAGAAAATTGTCGTCTTAAAAGCTTATAATCACGACCAGCTGTGGTAAAAAATGGAGCAGTTCGCAAGTAAGCTTCAAGCTTGTCTAAATGAACCAACAAGCCCAAATGAAAGGCTGCAGAAGCAAAAGTCCTATCAAGCGGCTGAGTACACACACTACGAAACTCAACTGTCCCTCGAGTCGTTAAGTCTTGGTACTGGTAACTACGATGAGTTTGGAAATCTTCCTCCTGAGGATGAATTAACACCTCATCCCCATTAAGGGTAAATGCTTGGATTTCAGGTGTAGCCAAATAGTCCCTAGCCTGAATCGGATAAAAATAATAGGTCTGCCCATCACGCTCCGCAGTAAAAATCGCAGAATGATTTAAATAGTCAAAAAAATCATCCTCATCTTTAAATAGTCTAGTATTGACACCAACATTCTCTGGATAGATACCATGCATGGATTCTTCCCAAAAAATATCTCTCGAAATTTTGGTATCCCAATCCGCACCAGAAAACTCAGAGTTTGCAAACAAATAAGCTTTAGCAGCTTCAATTTGCGTAAAAGCATTGATAACACGCAGGTAGTTGGAACTTGAAACGTCTAGTTGAACCTGACTTCCACAGATAAAGGCACCATACTCAGGGAAATGATGTAAATCTGATTTAGTTACATTTCTACTCAAATTCAGATAAGCCATCAACATCTGATAGCGGGGATAAGACACTGAACAATTCTCATTTTTATCCCAGTTGGGATGAATGCCGCAGCCAACAATAGCATGATTAGCTTCACCCAATTTATTCTGAATCGTAGCCATATAGAAGTTAAAGCGTTCTTCTACCTCTTGGATAGATTCGGCCTTTCCGAATGCAAACTCAATTGTCGTATAAGCAACCTCAAACAAGATCGTATCTTGGCTGACTGGATCGAGCAACTGAATTGGATTCCCAAAATCATCCACTTTTTCGATAGTAAAGCCCACTACTGATGGTAAATATCGAAAGAGATCCTTAACAACTTCACCATCTGTAGCCTTACCCTCTAAATTTACAATAGGATATTCTAACTCAATCCCAATAAATAAATCTGGGTTCTCTTTTATATTCTTTAAGTAACGTTTCTTTAGTAATTCAACAGACCGAGACATTAATCACCAAACTCTTTCATAATCAAAATAAATTGTGAATAAGTAATATTATACCAAAAATACACTAAAAATGACTAGAATAAGAAGAAAAAGATCATTCATCAGTTATCTGTACTTAAAGAAAAATATCAAAATCTTCACTAAATCAAAAAACAAGGTCCGAAAACCTTGTCTTTATTACTATACCGGCGGCCGGGGTCGAACCGGCACGTCCTTGCGGACACTGGATTTTGAGTCCAGCGCGTCTGCCAATTCCGCCACGCCGGCAAATAGTAACTGGGGTAGCTGGATTCGAACCAACGCATGAGGGAGTCAAAGTCCCTTGCCTTACCGCTTGGCTATACCCCAA